>NZ_VSZV01000126.1:0-6253 GCF_008919455.1 Rhizobium sp. PEPV16 | reverse complement strand
TCGCGCGGGCGGCCTCCGCGATCCGTTCGAGCTCATCCGGCTCGAACCCCGTCGCCCCGATCACCAGGGCCGGTCCGCCGGCCGAAGCGCACAAACCGGCAAGTTCGGCGGCAGCACGTCCCGTCGTGAAATCCAGGATCACGTCGGTCGCTCCGATCGCAGCCGAACGGTCGATCAGCCCGGCGCTCATGGAGCCTTCACGGCCGATGCCGCCGACGAACGCGAAAGCCGGATCGGCCGCCAGCAGCGGCATGATGGCGCGACCCATGCGGCCGTTCGCGCCGGCGACGGCTATTTTGATTGGTGAGGTCACGGACTTTCCTTGGCTCGCGATATTTCCAACGGGCGGCTGTTTGCATCGGCATTACGCCGGCGAATGGGATCTGCCACTACCGCACTTGCGCTCCCGGGGCAAAGCAGCGATCTCCTCTGGTCGTCTGGTGCCTACCAGTTGCCGGGGTCGGCGGTGTGATCGATGCTGGCGAATTCGTCGGCCTTTTGCCGATCCAGCTTCACCTCCGTGCCAGCCTTCGTCTTGTCGACGACCGAGTAGCGGTCGGGGATCGGTCCCCTTGATAGTTCCTGATACAGGAGCAAGGCGGCCTCCTCGGCGGTGTCGGCCTCGATCTCCCGAGTAATTGATACGGTGAACTTGTGCATGGCTTCGGCCCTCTCGATCGGTGCGCCGGCGTGTGCGTGGCTTGCGCAGTCTGACACGAGTTTTGTGTCGATGACACTAAAACTGCTCGCTTAGAATTTGATTCATTTGATGGCTTCAGGTCTTTGTTTTTATGAATGTAGTGGTGCCAAGCCGCCGTACCGTTTTGGGCGAACTCAGCCGAGGAGATAGGTCATGCGCCTGAATCAAGTAACCGTTACGATGCCTGACCTCGATGCGGGCTGGAACTTCTACTGCGTTCTCGGTCTCACGCCGGTCGTCGACGCTCGTCCTCGCTATGCGCGCTTCGTCTGCCCGGACGGGGACAGCACCTTCTCCCTGCATCAGGGCGAAGGTGGCGGTGGCGGCACCACGGTGTATTTCGAGTGCGAGAAGCTGGACGAGACGGTCGGCAGTCTCAGCGAGGCCGGTCTTCGTTTCGTCACCGGACCGGAGGACAAGAGTTGGCTCTGGCGCGAGGCGGAGCTGTTCGACCCCGGCGGCAACCGCATCATCCTTTATTTCGCCGGATCGAACCGCACCGATCCGCCGTGGCGAATGGATAAGGCGGAGCGCCCGAAGCAGGGCGCCTCGGCGCCTGCCTATCCCGGCCATTTCACGAATTGACGAATCGCGGTCGCCTCGGCATCTTTGTGTCGGCGTGGCCTAACGCCGAACCTCCCAGGACCTTCCCCAGCAGGGTCTTCAACCGGAGGCAAAGGGACTTTCGTCTCGGGTCGTGATCCTTGGTCCTGATGTTTCGGGCCTGTTGCTGGGGAACGATGTCCGGAACGTGAGAGGCCCTGATATGACTGAGAATGGAAATTTCAAGCGACGGGTGCGTGCACGCGCCGCCAAGACGGGTGAATCCTACACCGCCGCCCGCATGCATGTTCTTCCCAGGTCGGCGAACGATGCACAGCCTGAGGCAAGACGTTTGCGTCTCGCCGTGGCCCAGACCACCCATGCAGACGATCCCCGCGATGCGGACAAGCTTCGCCAGAGTGGACAGGAGATACGCCTGCTGATGCGGCAGGCGCGAGAGGCAGGGGCGCGGCTCATCCACTTTCCCGAAGGAACGACATCATCGCCGAACAAGCGGATCATGTCGGAAATCGGGCCGAGAGAGATCGGGCCGTCCGATTGGCGGCGGTTCGAATGGGCCGTGTTGCGTGAGGAGCTGGATAAAACGCGCAGACTGGCGCGCGAACTCGGGCTCTGGACGGTCATCGGCTCGGTGCATCCGCTGACGCCGCCGCACCGGCCGCACAACAGCCTTTATGTCGTCTCCGATCGCGGCGAACTGGTGACGCGCTACGATGAGCGGCTGCTGTCGAACACCAAGATCTCCTTCATGTACACGCCAGGTTCGATCCCCGTGACCTTCGAGGTCGACGGCATCCGTTTTGGCTGTGCGCTCGGCATGGAGTGCAACTTTCCTCAAATTTTCACTGAATACGAGCGGCTCGATGTCCACTGCGTGCTGTTTTCGTCCACTGGGGGGACGTCGGCCAATGATACCTCCTTCGCCGCCGAGGTGCAGGGGTATGCGGCGAGCAACAGGTACTGGGTGAGTTTCTCCATACTCGCACATCCCGGTTTAGCCGATCCCGTGTCTTCCGGGATCGTCGCGCCCGGTGGCCGGTGGGCAGCGCAATGCCCTGCGGATGGAACGGCCGCGATATCGCTCACTGATATCGACGACAATCACGGCGATATTGCCCGGCCGTGGCGGCGCAAAGCGCTGGGCGGCCTCTACGAGCCGCACCGCGTGGCCGGCGATCCGCGCAGTGACGGGCGGGATATGTTTTAGAGCCGGGTCGCGTCGGTTGCATTCCGGCAAAGTGAATGCAGCCGATGCTATATGCACGGTTCCGCAAATCTCCTCATACCCGCTTGTCCCGAAGTCATTGAACCCGGACGATGGCAACACCGCAGGGACCTCGACCATTTAGCAACGCTGTACAGTCGTCCGCGTGAAATCACTCGGACTGGGCTGGAGAAAGACGATTTGCCTCTTATTTCAGTGGGCAATGCGAAACGAAGAGCGAAAGGATCACGCAATGGCAAAGAACACGATCTGCGTATGGTACGACAAAGACGCTGAGGCTGCTGCCCGCTTCTATGCCGCGACTTTTCCCGACAGCGCCGTAGGTGCCGTCATTCGGGCACCGGGAGATTATCCTGACGGCAAGCAGGGAGACGTTCTGGTCGTTGAATTCACAGTTGCGGGTATTCCTTGCATCGGCCTGAACGGCGGTACTGCGTTCAAACACAACGAGGCCTTCTCCTTTCAGATTGCAACGGACACTCAGGAAGAAACCGATCGCTATTGGAATGCCATCGTCGGCAATGGCGGCCAGGAAAGCGAGTGCGGCTGGTGCAAAGACAAGTGGGGCGTGTCCTGGCAGATTACGCCGCGCGTCCTCTCCGAAGCGCTCTCGGCAGGCGGTGGCCAGGCAAAGCGTGCTTTTGACGCGATGATGACCATGAGGAAGATCGACATTGCGACGATCGAGGCGGCGCGGCGCGGCTGAGGCAGCTTCGAGCAGAACGATCTTTTACCAGGCTCGCATCTGGCGCGATCCGGCCGCGTGCCGATCTACGCAGTCGGCTCAGAACCAGAGATCGCGCACGCAGCGCCCCTTGGATGGAAGGTCTTCAAACGTGTCCAGGCCGTCGAAATGATCGATAGGCAGATGCTGAACGAGATCCGGCGGCGCAAGCCGCATGTTGACGGCCATGCGCCTGCGGCCATCCTTTCGAAGCCGAAGGCCGCGCCAGCTCAAGACACACGCGCAGGATGGGCAGAACAAGATTTCGAGAGACGGCTCGTCCCTGTCGGCGCGGGCGTAGGAGGCGGTCTCACCGGTGAGAGCGATGCGCTCTCCTTCGTAGTCATAGGCCCACAGCGTGCCGTAGCGTCGGCAGAGGGTGCAGTTGCAGGCGGTGATCGAGCCTGGATCACCTTCGAGTGTCCAGCTTGTCTTGCCGCAATGACATGAGCCCGTCAGCATGAGCGTCTGTTCGATCCTGCTTGCTATTCGAGGACGGCATCCTGCCTCAATCGCGCGATGACCGCAATTGAGCGATCCAGGCGCCGGGACTTACGCTATCGGCGGCTCAAGTGTCTGCCTTTCCCGGCGCCGGACGACTTCCGCTGCGAGCGCGGGTTTTATCTATCGCGGTATCCATGGATGCCTGCAGGAGCCTTACCAGCCAGGCCACGCCTTCGTCACGCATTGCCGCCTTCGGCGCCGTCGCGTTCATGGCGAAGCGTCCGAGTGGCAGGGGAGGATTGACGCTGACAACGCCGAACCGCGCGGCGTGCATCTCGACGAAGCGGCGTGGCAAGGCCGAGATAAAGTCGGTTTCCGCAAGCACGGCGAGCGCGAACATGAAGTTCGGGACCGTCAGCGCCACTCGCCTGGAGCATCCATGGCTGGCCAACACATTGTCGACAAAGCCATGAGTATCGCCCAGATGCGAGACCACCAGGTGCTGCGCGGCGCAGTAGTTGGCCAGTGTCGGATCTGTCAGCAAAGGATGGCCCTGACGGGCCGCGATGACAAAATCCTCCTCGTAGAGCAGCAGGCTTGCAAAGCGGACTGGAAACTCGGCCTGAGGATTGATGGCGATGTCCATGTCACGGGCTTCCAACGCGGTTAACGCATCGCGCCAAGCCAGATCAGGCGATGGCTCGCCCTGTCTCGGCAGCAATTGCCGGATGCTGATTGCAATGCCGGGAGCGGACTTGGCCAACAGGTCGAGCAACGGCGGCAGAAACACAGACGAAACACCATCGGGCGCGCCGATCGTAAATCGTCGCTGAGAGCGCGCTGGATCGAATGGCTCCGCTGTCGCCACCACGCTGCGAACGCGCGCCAATATATCGGCGATGGGTGCTGCAAGTTCCTCGGCCCGGTCTGTCGGAACGACGCCCTTTGGTGTTTTGAGAAATAGCGGGTCACCCAGCAGCGTTCGCAACCGGCCAAGGCCGTGACTGATCGCCGAAGGCGAGAGGTTCAACCGCTGCCCCGAACGGCCGACATGGCGCTCCTCCATGACAGTCTCGAACAGCACGAGCAGGTTGAGGTCGATTCTGGATAGATCAATTTGGTTCAGCATCTTGCTGAAATCATATCATTGGATTCATTGCCCTGAAAGTGGGAGATAACGACCATTCCGCTATGGCCGGTCACCAATAGGAAGATCCGATGTCCCTTTTCAAAAGCCAAACGGTGCGCGGCGACAAGCCCGTACACGAGGCCGCAACCCTTTCACGGCGAGCCGCCCTGGCAATGGCGGTCGCCGCAACAGGGCGCGTCGCGCATGCCGCTCCGGCATCCGATGCGGCATTACTTGGCATCATCCACCGCACAGAACAACAGGCGGCAGCTTTCATGGCCGGCGACATGACGCGGTGGGCGAACCTCATCCGGCTCGATGACGATTTCACCTTGATGCAGCCTTTCGGTGGTTCCGCCAGCCATGGCTTCGACGACAGTCCCGAGCATCTGGCCGAGCTCGCCCGGTTCTTCCGCAATGGCGGCGGAACCCTAGAGGTGGAAAAGTCCTATGTCAGTGGTGACCTGATCGTACTGGTGATGATCGAGCGCCAGCATGGTGAGGTAGGCAGCCTGCCGGACCAGAATTGGTCGTTGCGCGTCACTCAGGTCTATCGCCGGCATGGATCGGAGTGGCGGCTCGCCCACCGTCATGCCGACCCGCTGGTTGGGAAGATCTCGCTGGAACGGGCCGCAGCCCTGGCCCGGGGCGAATGATGTCTGTCCGGATTTGAAAACGATCGCCTTGCCGTGGACCCGGCTCTCGCGGCAACGCCTCTTTCATAGATTTTCTGAAATTTATAATTGAGATTGCAGTCTGGGGATGGTTTTCTGCGATCTTGCGTAGCTGAGTCCTCGCCTCCTCCCGATTTTAATCCGAGTGGCCCATGTCGATTTCAGATGCGATCTATCGTCCTTTCGAAAGCCTGATCCGGCCGCTCGATATCCCTTACCGACCGCTGCCGTCGAAGGGGCCGGTGGCGGTACTCCTGCATTTCATCTCGATGTTTCGGGGTGTGCTGATTGCGCTGGCATTTTGCTCCATGGTGTTCGAGGCGATCAACCTGACGATCGTCTGGGGACTTTCGGTCATCGTCGACGGTGTGACACAACACGGCGCTCCCGCCTTCCTGCGCGATGAATGGCTGCTGCTGACCATTCTCGGCTTCCTGATTTTTCCGGTCATGCCGATCGTTTCGTTCGTACGCAATACTCTCACGTCGCATACACTCGGCATCGGCATGCCGGCCGCCATCCAGTGGCAGGGTCACAAGGCGGTGGAGCGGCAGGATCTCGCCTTCTTCCATGATCTCTATGCCGGGCAAGTCGCTTCGCGCCTGTCGCAGGTGGCCTCCGCTGTGCAGCAGCAGATCATTGCCGCCTTCCAGTCCATCCCGCGCTTCGTGATGCAGTTGGTGGGCTCCGTAATCCTGCTCAGCGCGCTGGCCTGGCAACTCGCCTTGCCCGTCGTTGTCTGGATCGCGCTCAACGTGGCATTCACCGTCAGAATCGTTCCCACCTTTGTCGA
>NZ_VSZV01000054.1:0-1866 GCF_008919455.1 Rhizobium sp. PEPV16 | reverse complement strand
CCTCCGAGCAGATGTCGGCAACCTCGGAGGAACTCGCCTCCCAGGCGGAAGAGCTGCAGACATCGATCGCCTTCTTCAAGGTCGACATGGCAGGCGGGCGCCGCGAGCGCGCACCGGCTACAAAACTCACCGCCCGCAGCCGGGCTCCGGCCGCACCGCGCAAACCTGTCAGCAAGGCGCCTGCCAATACGGTCGCCGGCCAGCAGGCCCGCGTGAAGGGCTTTGCCCTCGACATGTCGATGGGAGGGCCGGATACGGCCGATGACGAGTTCCGTGAAAGCGCATAGGGCTTTTCCGATGCAGAAGCTGGGGGCCGCGGTGGATAGCGGCCCTCGATTGAACCGGTGCATGGACGCACCTGGTCATGCCGGCTCCGCCGGTGACGCATGAAGCGTTTTTGCGACGGCACGATCTGCGATCTGGCGGAATATCCGCCGCGGTACTAACGGGGGTTTGAAATGCGCTTCACAATCAAATTAAAACTGAGCCTAGTGTTCGGTTTCATCGTTCTCCTGACCTGTGCGATGGCCGGTCTTTCGATCTATAATCTCTCGTCGCTGAACAGCGAGATCTCGATCATGGTTGCCGGTCCGGTCGCCAATCTGCGCGATTCCGGCGATCTCTCCGATGCCGTGATGCGCTCGATCCGCGCCGAAAAGGATGCGATCATCAACACCGATCCGACCAAGATCGCCGGTTATGTCGATGAGATCTCGCAGCAGCGCGAGCAGATCAAGACATTGCAGGCTCGCCTCGCTTCTTCGGAAGACCCTGATATCAGGAATGGCATGGGCCAGTTCGGCGATCTCTACGGCAAGTGGACAGCGCTGCAGGATCGCGTCGCCGGTCTCGCCACGCAGAACACGACGGAGTCCAACACTCAGGCCGGCGTCATCTCGATGGGCGAAGGCCAGCAGGTGACGACCCAGCTTCTCAGCATCCTCACCAAGCTGAACGACACGGTGACCGGCAATGTCGCCGAAACCGACGCCGCCACCAACGACCAGTATGCGCACTCGCGCAATCTGCTGGTCATGATGACGATCGGCCTGATCATCGTCTCGTCGGCAGCAGCAATCTGGATCCTGCTCAACATTTCGCGCGGCCTGAAGCGCGCCGTCAACCTTGCCGATGCCGTCAGCATCGGCGATCTCGAACAGACTATCGAGCACAAGAGCAACGACGAAATCCGCGATCTCGTCCATTCGATGAGCCGGATGACGGCGAACCTGCGCACTACCGCAACGATCGCCAACCAGATCTCGAACGGCGACTTGACTGTCTCTCCGAAGCCGCTTTCGGAGAAGGATATGCTCGGCGTCGCGCTGGAGCAGATGGTCGAGCGCCTGCGCGGCGTCGTCGCCGATGCGATCGCCGCCGCTGAGAATGTCTCGGCCGGCAGCCAGGAACTGTCCTCGAGCTCCGAGCAGGTGTCGCAGGGCGCCACCGAACAGGCGGCTTCGGCCGAAGAGGCTTCCGCCTCGATGGAAGAAATGGCCGCCAACATCAAGCAGAACGCCGATAACGCTGCACAGACAGAAAAGATCGCCCGCCAGTCGGCCAAGGACGCGGAGATGAGCGGCGAAGCCGTCTCTCGCGCTGTCGATGCGATGCGCACGATTGCCCAGAAGATCGGCATCGTCCAGGAGATCGCCCGTCAGACCGATCTGCTGGCTCTCAATGCCGCCGTGGAAGCGGCACGTGCCGGCGAGCACGGCAAGGGCTTCGCGGTCGTTGCCTCCGAGGTGCGCAAGCTTGCCGAGCGCAGCCAGTCGGCGGCTGCGGAAATCGGCGCGATGTCCGGTGATACTGTCAAAGCCGCCCAGGAAGCGGGCGAAATGCTCGGCCGGCTGGTGCCCGATATCC
>NZ_VSZV01000194.1:0-11667 GCF_008919455.1 Rhizobium sp. PEPV16 | reverse complement strand
CAGGCGCCATGAAACTCTTCATGCAAAGCCTGTTTTACAATCAAGCTCTTCCAAGTCCCATTCCAGGCGATGCCGCTCGCATATTTGGCGCCGTCAAATATGGCCTGACGATCGGAGAAGCCACGCTGGGCGTCGTCATGGACCGCATCCTTACTCTTTTCGGACTAGCGGTCGTTGCGCTGATCGGACTGATCATCCTGCGCGCTGTTTACGGGCACGACTTTCCCATCCCCTATCTGACCGAACTCACGGCGCTTGGCGTTGCGGGATCTATCACATCAGCCCTGGTGTTCAGTTGGCGCCGCCACTTATTCGTCCGGGTCTTTCCCGCAAAGCTGCACGCGTTGACCGACGCGTTGCGGGCTTTGGTCACCCACCAAAGAATGGTCGGTATATTTCTATTGACCCTCGCCATTCACGGGTTGAGCGTCGTCTCGCTTGAGATCCTCGTTCTCGATCTTGGCCTCCCGCTCGATTGGGGTCAGGCCGCAGCCGCTTTCCCGCCGGTGCTTTTGATCGCGATGGTTCCCATTTCCGTTGGAGGATGGGGCCTCAGGGAAGGCGGCATGATCATTTCACTTGCCGTGTTCGGCATAGGCACGACGGACGCGGCAACGCTATCGGTGGTTTTCGGCCTGCTGCAGCTTGTGATCGGGTTAGCCGGTGGTGTATTCGTCCTTTCGCGTCCTCATTCGGGAAAGATCAAAGCGCTCTGATGAGCCTTGCTAGATCATATGGAGCTGCCGACATGCATGCCTTGGTAACGGGAGGGGCCGGATTTATCGGCAGCCATCTCTGCGATCGCCTTTTGGAAAAGAGCTATCGGGTCACTGCGATCGACAATCTTCATCTTGGCCGCATGCGGAACATAGATCACCTGCTGGAGCGATCGGATTTTCGCTTCCATGAGCTCGATATGCTCGATCGGGAAGGCATGGATCAGCTCGTCGCGGCGGACCGCCCCGACGCTGTTTTTCATCTCGCCGCCAATTCCGATATCGCCGCAGGCAATGCCAATGCGGAACTGGATCTGCAACTCAATCAGCTGACGACGACGACGCTGCTTGCCATCATGCGCAAGCATAAAGTCGACAGGCTTTTTTTCGCCAGCACGTCGGCCGTGTTCGGCGAAGCTGAGGGGAACATCCACGAGAATCACGGCCCCTTGCGGCCGATCTCACTCTATGGCGCCAGCAAGCTTGCCGCTGAAGCCTACCTGTCCGTCTATGCGCTGTCATTCGGCATCAAGACACTGGTGCTGCGTTTTCCGAATGTCATTGGGGAGCGCTCGACGCATGGAGCGATCTACGACTTCATCAACAGGTTGAAGGCTGATCCGACGAGACTCCAGGTGCTCGGCAACGGAATGCAGACAAAGCCTTATCTCTATGTCGGCGACCTGGTGGATGCGATTCTCCTCGCATGGGACAAGGCACCCGGCGCCTATGAAGTATTTCATGCCAGCGGCATCGGCGAAACGTCCGTCCGGGATATCGCCGAGATCGTGGTCTCGAAGGTGGCAGCGGGAGCCGCCATCGAATACGGCAGCGAGGACCGCGGCTGGCTCGGCGATGTGCCGCGCTTCAGCTACGATATCAGCCGGCTCGTCGCGCTAGGCTGGTCGCCGAAGCGAAAATCGACCGAGGCCGTTGAACTTGCCGTCGAGCGGATCCTGGCGAATGGGTTCTGAAAACGCTATCCGCGAGGCAATCATTATTGCCGGGGGCCTCGGAACGCGCGCGCGCAGCATGACGGGCGACGCCATTCCGAAAGCCCTTCTGCCTCTCGACGGCGTGCCGATCATTCTCAGGCAGATTCGTGTCCTCGCCCGTGAGGGTATTCAGCATGTGCGCGTGCTTGGTGGTCACCTCGGCAGCCAGCTGGAACCTGCTCTCGGCTCGGAAGCTGAAAAACTCGGCATTACGATCGACGTCTTCGTCGAGACGTCTCCGCTCGGCACGGCAGGCTGCTTAACGACTTTGGACACGACATCAGGTGACGTACTGATCGTCTACGGCGACATGCTTTTTGACATCGACCTGGCGGCACTGGCACGTCATCGTCATCAATTTCCCGCCGCTCTGACCATCATCGCTCACCCCAACGATCATCCCCGCACATCCGATCTCGTCGTCCAGAAGAGCGGTTATCTCCAGCGCTTGTTGCCTCGCAAAACGCCCCGCAATGCGGATTGGCGCAATCTGGTGCCGGCGGGTTTGTACGTGGCCTCAGACCGATTTTTTGAGACACTCGTGCCGGGCCATACGGCCGACATGATTCACGATGTTATTCCCGATCTCCTCGAGCGTTCCATTCCGATCGCGATTTACGACACTCCGGAATACATCAAGGATATCGGCTCGCCGAACCGCCATGCCGCCGCGGAGGAGGACCTCCGGCAGGAACGGGTTCATGCGATCCATCTGTCCGTCAGAAGACCCGCGGTATTTTTCGATTGCGATGGTGTGCTCAACGAAGATGTTGGCGGCCATGGCGTCGTCCATCCCGACCAGGTGAAGATGATCGGCCGAGCCGGTGAAGCGGTGCGGCTCGCCCGCGAGGCCGGCTTCCTGGCGGTTGCCGTCACCAACCGGCCGCAGCTCGCCAAAGGCCTGCTCGATGAAGCCGGCCTGGATCATGTTCTTGGTCGCCTGGAAGCCGAGCTTGCCGAAGATGGCGGGGTCCTGGACCGTATCTATTTCTGCCCGCACCATCCGGAAAAAGGCTTCGCCAACGAGGTTCCGGCGCTGAAGATCGATTGCGCTTGCCGCAAACCGGGAGATCTGATGATCCGCCAGGCCATGGCGGAATTGCCGATCGAAAAAACCAAATCCATCATCATCGGAGACAGTCTGCGCGACATAGGTGCCGGCCGCAAGGCGGGCATCTGGGCCTATGGCGTCCGGACCGGTTATGGCCTGCGGGATGAAAAGAGCTATCCTGCCGCGCAAACAGAGATCCCGCGTGCCGATCTTGTCTTCGACACGGTCTATGACGCCGTTCGCTTTCAGTGCAGCTACCAGGATATCGGGCAAGCTCTCTTCAGCGCGATAGATGCGCGTCTTTCAAATGCGGCAGGTCCTTTGCTCGTCAGCATATGCGGTCGTTCCCGCTCCGGCAAAAGTACGTTTGCGCATGCCGTTCAGCGCATGCTCTCGGAAGCTGGTCGCAGGGTGGTGAGGCTGGAGCTCGACCGTTGGATTCTGCCGCTCGAACATCGCCGACCCGATATGAACGCGGAAGAACGCAACAGGGTCGAGTTCTATCCTGAGATCGTCAGAATGCTGCGTCAATTCGGACAGGTCGAGGCGCCCTGCTACGACGCTGCAAGCCGTGGCCAGCAGAAGGGTACGACCATCTATGATGCGCGTGATGCCGAGGTCATTCTGCTGGACGGCATTTTTGCCGGACATGCGTCGATCCGTGAAGATGTCGACATGGCTGCCTTCGTCGAAGCGTCGCAGCAGACGCTGCTGAACCGCTTTCACAATTTTTACGCCTGGAAAGGCCTGACGCCGGCGGACACCGAAGGGCTCTGGGCGTCGCGAATTCAGGAGGAGTGGCCGAGGATCGATCTACAACGGACATCGGCCGATATCGTCATCAATCTCGAGGAGGCAATCCTTTGATCGTTTCGTCCGCACCTTTTCGGGTCAGCTTCGCCGGCGGCGGCTCGGACATAGCCTCCTATTACCGCCGTCAGGCCGGCGCGGTCTTGTCCTGTGCGATAGCCAAGTACAGCTTCGTCATCGTGCACAACTACTTCAACGAAAACAAATACCATCTCAAATATACGCGCACCGAGCTCGCGGATACGCTTGAGGAGATCGCCCATCCGCTGCTGCGCGAGGCCCTGCGAATGCACCGGGTCGAGCCGGGCATCGAAGTTGCTTCCGTCGCCGACATTCCCTCCGGAACCGGTCTCGGGTCATCCAGCTCCTTTTCCGTGGCGCTGATCAATGCGCTCTATGCCCACAGGTCGCGCTTTGCCTCCAAGGATCAACTGGCGGAAGAAGCGTGTAAACTCGAAATCGATATCCTGAAGGAGCCGATCGGCAAGCAGGACCAATATGCGGCCGCACATGGCGGATTGAACTTCATCGAATTTAATTCCAACGGCGGCGTCAACGTTCAGCCCGTCGTCCTTGGCGCCGAAAAGATGGCGGAACTCGAGAGCAACATCCTGTTGTTTTTCACAGGAAGCCAGCGCGATACGCGCTCGGTGCTGTCGACGCAGGTGCAAGCCATGGAGGCGGACGAGGAAAAATTCCGGACCGTCGAGCGCATGGTGCAGTTGAGCTACGAAATGCGCGACATCCTGATGGCTGGCGATCTCAGTGCGTTCGGTGAAGCGCTGCACCGCGGATGGATGATGAAAAGATCGCTGACGTCGAAGATTACCAACAGCGCGATCGACGAGTTTTACGAGGCAGCCCGTGCTGCCGGCGCTATCGGCGGCAAGCTTGCGGGTGCAGGCGGAGGGGGATTCCTGGTTCTCTATTGCCCGAAAGACCGTCAGGAAAAAGTGCGGCAAGCGCTGTCGCAGCTCAAGGAAATCGAGTTTCGTTTTGACTGGAGCGGCGCGCGCATCGCCTTTGCGCAGTAGAGAGTGTGAATGGCACCACGTCTCATCATCACGGGATCAACCGGCTATATCGGCGCAAGACTTGTCGCGATCGCGCGTGAGCGCGGCTTCGACGTGGTTGAACTCGGCCGCCGGCCCGGCGCGGCGTGGCGCATTGGCGATGAACCTGCCGCGTCCGAACTAGAGGGCGCGGTTGGACTCGTCCATCTCGCGCATTCCTGGGCTACTCCGCCGGAGGCGGCCGAAGAAGAAAACATCAATATATCAGGCACCTTGAAGCTGGCGGAAGCGGCAAAGGCAGCCGGAGTGCCGCGCTTCGTTTTTGCCTCTTCCACCTCGTCCAGAAAAGAAGCGCTCAATATCTACGGCCGGACCAAGTTCAGGATCGAAGAGCATTTGGCTGCCAGCGAGGCGGCACCGATCGTCAGAATTGCGCGAATAGGGCTGGTTTATGGCGGCCCGCGCACAGCGATGTACGGCCTGATGGCGAAATTAGCGGCGCTCAGTCCAATCCTGCCGATGATCGGGCTCAGCCGCAAAGTTCAGCCCATTCATCTCGACGAAGTGGCCGCAGGCCTGTTGGCTCTGGCGACCGGAGAGAACCGGCCGCTGCAGACATTTGTGCTGGCGCAGGAAAATCCCATAAGCTTTGCCGCGTGGCTCAGAATTCTCCGCCGTGCCCAGGGTAAGGGCAACCTCCATTTCATACCGGTGCCGCTGATGGCCGCACTCCTTGCCTGCCGCGTGACGAAGCTTCTCCCGTTGATTCCCACGGTCGATCCGGAGCGCGTGCTGGGGCTTGCAGGCGCAGCACCGATGGAGAGTAGCGAGAGCCTCAAGCTCCTGAAGTTGAACCTGTCTGACCCGGCGACTGCGCTTGCCGGGGAATTTGGCCAGACACACGAGGAGCCATCGCGACGTGAGGCACAGGCTCTGCTGCGATATCTCGGCACCAGACCCACGGAAGCACAATTGCAGCGGCTCTGCGAAGGGCTTCAGCGCGAAGGGCTGTCGCCGCTCGGCCTCTCCCCGGCACTCATCAGGCATCCTGGTTTGCTGGCCTTCTTTGAACCGCCGGCCAATCGAATGCAGCATCGGCTCGCGCGAGCCCTCTATCTCGCTGACCTCGCGAGCGAGCCGGAAAGGCATTCAGGCAGAAAGGCCGGGTTTTTCGGCGCAATATCGACCATTGCCGGCGATGTCCTGCTCTTTCCGCTCCGCGCGCTTTTAGCGGGGAGATATCGATGAATGAGCCGGATGCCGACTTCATCATTATCGGCAGCGGGCCCGCAGGTGTTTCAGCTGCGTTGCCGCTCATAGCGGCCGGCCGCCGCGTTCTGATGCTGGATGCCGGCAATGATGCCGGGCTGCAGGAAGAAAACCGCAGTGCGCGCGTCCTGGGAAGCGATCTGGAATCGCTGCGCGCGGACGACGGCAGCTCGCCGAAGCTGCAGACCCCTGCGGCACGGGAAATTCTCGAACCTTTTCGACACCAATCTGGCATCGCCGGCAACGGCTTCATACCGATCGGCAGTCTCGCCCGCGGCGGCCTCTCCAATATCTGGGGAGCGCAAATCAGCTATCTCGACGCCGAGGACATCGCGGATTGGCCGATAGACATCGCCTCCCTGCAGAAATCCTACGAGTACGTCGCCAAACGCATCGGCATCAGCAGGAATGCTGATTTTACGACAGGCGCTAACGGCGAGCCGGTCCTGCCGCTTGGGGCGACAGCGGCCCATGTTCTCCATCGGCACCAGGCCGCAAAGCCGGCTGATAAATCGTTCCGGCTTTTTCCCGCCGTCAATGCCATACTTTCGGAGGCGAAACCCGGGCGGGCGGCATGCGATCTGCGCGGCGACTGTCTCTATGGCTGCCCGAGCGGCGCAATCTATAACAGCAGGCAGGATTTGCTTCCGTTGCGCAAATCCCCGCATTTTCGTTTGCTCGACAACATGCGGGCCGTCTCACTGACACGCAATGCAGGCTGGACGGTCGGAACGGCCGACGGATCCTCCTTCTCCGCGCCGAGAATAATTCTGGCCGCAGGAGTCCTTGGAACGGCCGCCCTGCTGGCGGACCTCCTGCCGATTGACGAGCAGGGACTGCGTCTTTTGAACAGTCCCACGCTCGCCGTTCCTCTGCTCTCCCCCGCAAGGTTGTTGCGTTCACCGACGGCGACGCACAGCCTTGCGCAGCTCGGATTATCTCTGCGCTACGGCGACCGCGCATCCGATTACGTGACGGGGGCGATCTATGAGGTCGGATCCCTGCCGGCCCAGAGCTTCATCAACAGGATGCCGCTCGGCCGAAAGGCCGGGCGCGCCGCGTTCCAGATGATCGCCAGCAGTCTCCTCGTCGCGACGATCTATTATCCCGGCAATCAAAGCCGGAGCTACATCGGTCGAGATGCGACGACAAAAAAAGGTCTGACTATCCGCGGCGGCTTCGCGGAAGGTTTCGACATCCGTGCCGAGGCCTTGAAAAAAGCGCTCCGCCGGGAATGGAAACGGTTGGGACTCATTCAGCTCCCAGGCGCATCGCTGGCGGAGCCGGGCATCGACGCGCATTTTGCCGGCACCTTACCTATGGGCGCATCCGGTCCGTTTGGCACCTCTTCGGACGGCGAATTGAATCGCCATCCCGGTCTTCACATCGTCGACGGCTCGATCCTTCCGGATCTGTCCTCGAAATATGTCACGATGACGATTATGGCCAACGCCGATCGCATCGCCAATCGCCTCGCCGAAACGGAAGCAAATTCGGCATTTTAGCGTTGAATTTCACTGCCAGAGCGTTGGCGATGAACGGAACGCATCGGCCAAATTCGATTGGCGAGATGAATTCTCGGCTCAGGCAATACCGCCCAGGCATACATATTTAAGTTCGGTATATTCGTCCAACCCGTGCCTTGACCCTTCGCGACCGAGACCCGACATCTTCACGCCGCCGAACGGAGCCTCGGCCGTGGAGACGAGACCGGTATTGACGCCGACCATCCCATATTCGAGAGCTTCGGCCACACGAAATACCCGCGACAGATCGCGAGCGTAAAAATACGAAGCAAGCCCGAATTCGGTGTCGTTTGCCTGTTCGATGACGTCCTCCTCGTCGCGGAAACGGAAGAGCGGTGCAAGCGGCCCGAAGGTTTCCTCGCGCGCGACCTGCATGCCGGCAGCGACATCGCGCAGGATCGTCGGCTCGAAGAAATGGCCGCCGAGCGCATGGCGTTTGCCGCCTAAGACGATCCCGGCACCCTTTGAAACGGCATCGCTGATATGGCTTTCGACCTTGGCGACGGCATTGTCGTCGATGAGCGGGCCAAGCACGACGTCACGGTCGAGACCGTTGCCGACCTTCAAGCCCGAAACCGCCTCGGCGAGCTTGGTGGCAAACGCTTCGTAGACGCCGTCCTGGACATAAAGCCGATTGGCGCAGACGCAGGTCTGGCCGTTGTTGCGGAACTTGGCGATGAGCGCGCCTTCGACGGCAGCGTCGAGATCGGCGTCGTCGAAGACGATGAACGGTGCATTGCCGCCAAGTTCGAGACCGAGCTTTTTGATCGTCGGCGCGCATTGCCGGTAAAGCAGCTCGCCCGTCCGGGTGGAGCCGGTGAAGGTCAGGCCTCGAACGTCACGGCTTGCCGTCAACGCCCCACCAATTGCCGCTGCATCACCCGTGACGATGTTAAGAAGCCCAGGCGGCAGGCCGGCGCGCTCAGCGAGAACGGCGATCGCTATGGCGGAGAATGGCGTCTGCAGCGCCGGCTTGAGAACGACGGCGCAGCCGGCGGCAAGCGCGGGGCCGATCTTGCGGGTGATCATCGCGTTCGGAAAGTTCCAGGGCGTGATCGCCGCCACCACGCCCGCAGGCTGGCGCAGGACGAGTATCCGCTTGTCCGGCTGATGTCCCGGTACGACCTCGCCGTTGATGCGTCTCGCCTCTTCGGCGAACCATTCGATGAAGCTTGCACCATAGGTGATCTCCCCCTTGGCCTCGGCCAGGGGTTTTCCCTGCTCCAGCGTCAGGATCATCGCCAGATCGTCGCGGTTTTCGATCATCAGCCGGTGCCATGCCTTCAGAACGGCGGCGCGCTCCCCGGCGGTCTTCTTCGCCCAAAGCTTCTGGGCAATGACCGCGGCGCGGATGGCATCTTCCGTTTCCGCGGCACCGAGGTCAGGGACCACCCCCAGCGGCTCGCCTGTCGCCGGATTGCGGACCGTCGCCGCCTTGCGGCCTTCCGCTTCGATCCAGCGATCGGCGATGGGGCATGCCTGACGGAACAGCGAGGGATCATTGAGCTTCATATGACAACTTTCAACAGAATACGTGAGCGGCACCGGGATCGAAATTCAGATGGACTATATCGCCACGGCTGAGCCCGGCGATAGCCTCGTGACCGAACGGCAGGCGAACCGCCAGCACCTCGCCTGTCGCAGTCTCGGTCGAGACGTGAATATTGTTGCCGAGGAAGGTAATGTCGCTGACCGTCGCGGCAAGACCCGCTCCCGCCGCCTGGTTTCGCGACAATCGAATGCGCTCAGGCCTCAGCATCAGGGCTGCCCTCGTCCCGGAGGTTCCTTTTCCATGCACCGGAATATGATCGAAGACGCTCCCGCCGCCAAGCGAAATGGTGGCCTGCCCATCGGAAGATGACAGCAGGTCGCATGAAATGAAGTCGCTGTCGCCGATGAATTCGGCAACGAAGCGGGTCCGCGGATTGGCGTAGAGTTCCGGGCCTGTCCCGATCTGGTCGATGACGCCCTTGGAAAAGACGGCGATGCGGTCGGAGAGCCGCAGCGCCTCCTCCTGGTCGTGCGTGACATAGAGGATCGTCACTTCGGTCTGCTGGTGGATCCGGCGTATCTCATGCTGGATTTCCTCGCGCAGCTTCTTGTCGAGCGCCGACAGCGGCTCGTCCATCAGAAGCACCGGCGGATCATAGGCAAGGGCTCTGGCAAGGGCGACGCGCTGCTGCTGGCCGCCGGACATTTGCGCGGGCTTGCGATCCTCGAAGCCTTCGAGCCTGACGAGGCGCAGCATCTCCTTCACCTTGCTGTCGACCTCGGCCTTGGACTTGCGCCTGACCTTCAGCGGGAATGCGATGTTTTCGCCCACCGTCAGATGCGGAAACAGGGTGTAGCGCTGGAACACCATGCCGATGTTGCGCTTGTGCGACGGCGTGTCGAGCAGGGTCTTGCCCTCCAGCGTGATGTCGCCTTTCGTCGGAGTTTCAAAACCGGCCAGGATGTAGAGGGTCGTGCTTTTCCCGGATCCGGACGGTCCGAGAAAGGTCAGGAACTCCCCGCGCCGAACGTCGAGATTGACGTCGTGGACGGCGACGACAGGGCCGTATTCCTTGCGTATTCCGCGGATCTGAAGGAATGGTTCTTTCATTGTTTCAGTACCTTACGCACGACGGCAACCAGCGCCATCAAGAGGATCGTCAAAAGGATGAGAAGGGTCGACGCCGCAGCGACAACCGGCGTCAGGTCCTGCCGCAGCGTCGCCCATACTTTTACCGGCAGCGTCTGCAGGGTCGGGCTGGACATGAAGATCGCCACCACCACCTCGTCCCAGGATGTCAGGAACGAGAAGACGGCCGCCGAAAACAGCCCATGGCTGATCGCAGGCAGGGTGACCCTGATCTTTGCTTCCAGAGGCGAGGCGCCGCACAGAACCGCCGCATCCTCGATCGATTTGTCGAAGCCTTCCAGCGCGCTTGATATGGACAGGATCGAGAAGGGCAGCGCGAGAACGAGGTGCGAAATGACGAAACCCGCCAACGTGCCGCCCAGGCCGATTCTCAGGAAAAAGGCATAAAGGGCAACCGCAAGAACCACGACGGGAAGGATCATCGGCGTCAGGAACAGCGCTTTCAGCGAATCACGGAACAGGAACGAACCGCGCACCAGCCCGAAGGAAGTCACGAGCCCGAGCAGCACCGACAGGATCGTCACGATGACCGCGATCTTGAAGCTCGTCCAGGCCGATTCCAGCCAGCGCGGATCGGCAAAGAGCTCGCTGTACCACTGAAACGTCCAGCCGGGCGGCGGAAAGATCAGCCATTGCGAGGAGCCGAACGAGAGCGCCGCAATAAAGACGATCGGCAGTAGCAGAAAGGCCGCAGTCAGAAGCGTGATCGCCAGCAGGATATATTTCCACCAGCCGAGGCGGTCGAAATTGAGCAACATATCAACGCCCTCCCGGGTTCTGGTTGCCGACGAAGCGCAGTTGCACGGCATAAAGCGACAGAGTCACCACGAGGAGCACCAGCGCCGCGGCTCCTCCCATTCCCCAGTTGACCAGCGACTGCACGAATTGCGCGATCAACTCTGCGAGCATCATGTTCGCGGTGCCGCCGAGAAGCGACGGCGTGACGAAATAACCAAGGGACATGACGAAGACCATGAGGGCGCCAGCCGCCATGCCGGGCATGGCCAAGGGCAGCAGGACACGGGTCAGGCACTGCCACCGGTTGGCGCCGCAAAGGGCTGCCGCCTGCAGGGTCGACGGGTCGATCTTCCTGATCACGCCGTAGAGAGGCAGGATGATGAAGGGCAGCATGATATAGGTCATGCCGATCGTCACCCCGGTCAGGTTGTTGACCAGCTCCAGGGGTTTGTCGATCAGCCCCATTCCGATCAGCATCTTGTTGATGAGCCCCGTCCGTTGCAGCAGCACCATCCAGGCATAGGTGCGGGCAAGCAGGTTGGTCCACATCGACAGGAGCAGGATCGCAAAGATTACCGAGGTCAGCCGCCCGGGCATGATTGCCAGCGCCCAGGCAACGGGAAATCCGATCAGCAGCGAAATCGCCGTGACCAGACCCGAGACGATGAAGGTGTTGGCGAAAATCTTGAGATAGGTCGCGGACCCGATCAGCTGCGCATAGTTTCCAAAACCCGGCACCGGTTCCAGCACGCTTCGCAACAAGAGCACCGCCACCGGCGCGATGAAGAAGATCGCCACGAAGGCGAGAGCCGGAAGGACCCCGCCGAAACCTGTTGCTTTGCGTACCTTTGGCAGGGGCACAATTGCAGCGGAGGCATCGCTATATGTCGACATGACAGTCCTTCCCA
>NZ_VSZV01000174.1:0-9833 GCF_008919455.1 Rhizobium sp. PEPV16 | reverse complement strand
TCCTCGTTGACCGAGCCGCCGGGCGTCGGTCGCAGCAACAGCGCCAGCCCATAGAAGATCGCGCTGGTCGCGATCGTCGCCACGATCGGCTGCAGCCGGCCGAAGATGATGATGAGCCCGTTCAGCATGCCGCAGCCCAGCCCGGCGAGCAGCACCACGACGATGCCAGTTCCCGTCTGCAGCGGCGTGCCGACGACCAGCCAGGAGGCGAGGCAATTGCAGAGGACCAGAACCATGCCGGCCGAGAGATCGATGCCGGCGGTGATTACGACCAGGCATTGCGCCATGGCGACGAAGGCGAGCAGCGTCGCCTTGTTCGAAGCCGTCTGCACGACGTTGGGCGTGAAGCCCGCCGGGTGGTTCGAGACGTAGAGGGCGAACATGGCGACGAAGAGGAGTGCGGCAAACAGCGTTCCCTTCTGCTGCGCATACCAGAACCGCCGGTCGCCGGAAGCATGCTTGTTCATGGGGCAATCCTTTGCGCTACGTGGTCGCCGGCGATGTTGAGAGCTGCGCCGATCAGTTCGTGCTCGTTGATCTCGGCGCCTTCGAGCTCGCGGATGATGCGGCCGTCATACATGACGAGCACGCGGTCGCAGCAGCCGATCAGTTCATCGTAGTCGGTGGAGTAGAAGATGATCGCCGCGCCCGCATCGGCAAGCTTGTGCAGCAGCAGATAGATTTCCTGCTTGGTGCCGACGTCGATGCCGCGCGTCGGATCGTTGAGCAGGATGATGCGCGGCCTGTTCATCAGCCATTTGGCGATAACCACCTTCTGCTGGTTACCGCCGGATAGCGCGGCAACGGGCATGTCGATCGTCGCGGCCTTGATCGCCAACAGCTTGAACAGATCGTCGATCTCGCGTCGTTCGGCCGCCCGATCGATGACGCCGTTGCGCGAGACGCGGTCGAGGGCTGCAATCGACAGGTTCTCGCGCACGGTCATCGGCAGCATCAGCCCTTCGGTCTTCCGATCCTCGGGGATCAGCGCCATGGATATGCCGCCGGACTTGGCATCACGGGGGCTTTTCAGCGTCACCGGCCTGCCGTCGATTGCGACTTCACCCTTCACATCGCGCAGCACGCCGAAGAGGGCCAGCAGCAATTCGCGCTGTCCCTGCCCGTCCAGGCCGCCGACGCCGATGATCTCGCCGGGCTTGATATCGAAGGTGATGCCGGAAAGCCTATCGCCCCAGGAAAGGTCGCGGCAGGAAAGGACCGGCTTTACCTCTCCGCGATGCGCCGGTTTCGGCGGAAAGACATTGCTGTATTCGCGGCCAATCATCAGCTCCACCACCTGCTGGTCGGTCTTCGTGCCGGCCGGATAGGATTCGATGCTGCGGCCGTTGCGGAAGACCGTGCACTCATCCGCCAGCTGGGCGATCTCGTGCATGCGGTGGGAGATGTAGATTAGCGCCATTCCCTCGGCGCGCAGGCGCTTCAGCACGGCAAAGACTTTTTCGACATCCGACTGCGCCAGCGCCGAGGTCGCCTCGTCGAGGATCATCAGCCGCGGCTTGCGGGCAAGCGCCTTGGCGATCTCGACCATTTGCCGCCGGGACAGAGGGAGGTCCTTGACCAAGGCGGACGGATGAATGTCGGAGGCGCCGGCGCGCGCCAACGCTTCCTCGGCGATCCGCCGCTGCCTGCGCCGGTCTATCATGCCGAATTTCAGCGGTGGATTGCTGATGACGATGTTGTCGGCGACCGAGAGGTCGGGGATCAGCGAAAGCTCCTGGAAAACGCAGACGATGCCCGCCGCATTGGCGGCGGCCGGCGAGGCGAAGGCGATCTCCTTACCGTCGAGCAGCATGCGTCCTTCATCAGGCGCCACGACGCCCGCCATGATCTTGATCAGCGTTGATTTGCCGGCGCCGTTCTCGCCGAGGACGGCATGGATCGCGCCCGGCCGGATGGCGATATCGGCATCCTTAAGCGCGACGGCACCGCCATAGCGTTTCGATATGCCTTCCATGCGGAAAAGCGATTCGGGCAAGGTCATGCATCCAGCCTCCATTCGGTCTATCACCTTCGAGATTACGGGTGCGAACACCCGCAATCAGATCCGGAGGAGGGCTGCTATTGGTTCTCTTTGGACTGCCCCATGATTTCCTGAGCGCTGAAATTAATGCCGCAGGTGGGGAAGGAATTGCCGACGAAGAAGTTGTCGGACTGGGTGGGATAATAATCCTCGCCTTCCTTGAAATCAGGATCCGAAACAATCGCGGTCGGCAGCTTGACGGCCTGCGGCACGACCTGACCCTCAAGGGCTGCAATCGCCGTCTTGATGGCGACGGCGACCTGGGCCGGGCCGGTGCCGGCGGACGAGCACTTCAGGCCGTCGGCGGCATGGGCAGCGCAGAATTTGCGGAAGCCATTTTCCGTCTCACCGCCGAAGGGCACGAAGGGATGTTTGGCATCGATCATCGCCTGCACGACGCCGGTATCGCCGCCCTGGGCAGTGATGCCGTCGAACGGGCCGTTGGTGGCGATCGCGTCAGCGGTTGCCTTCTGGGCAACGCCGTCATCCCATTTTCCGACGACCTCGGTTACCGTGAACTTCTTGCCCGAGGCGTCCAGGGTTTCGTGGATGCCGTTGTGGCGATCCGTATCGACCGAGGTGCCGGCGACGCCACGCACTTCCAGCACCTTGCCGCCGTTCGGCAGATGCTTCACCAGCCAGTCGGCCCAGAGGACACCGAGCCCCTTCTGGTCGACGTTGACATTGATAGCGTCCTTGGTGTCCAGGATATTGTCGAAAGCGACGAGGACGACCCCGGCCTCCTTGGCGCGCTTGATCACCGGCCCGAAGGCGGTCGGGTTCTGCGCGTTGACGACGATGGCATCATAACCGGCATCGATGAAGTTGTTGATGGCGGAAATCTGCGCCGGCACATCCTCGCCTGTGGAAACGACCTTGAACTCCTTCAGCTTGGCCGCGACATCGGGCTGGGCGGCGTAGGCCTTGGCCGTCTGCACCATCTGGATACGCCAGGTGTTGGCGATATAGCCGTTGGCGAGCGCGATGCGATAGGGGCCGTCCTTCTTCGGATATTGCAGGAACTGTGTGTCGGCTGCCCACGGCACCATGCAGCCGGGCTCGGCGGCCGGACCGGACACGACCTTCGGTTCCGCACTGGCCGCGCCGCAGAGCAGGGCAAGCGCGGATACGGAAAACGCGGCAATGCGAGCCAATTTGGCTTCTTTCACCTTAAACATGAATGTTCTCCTCCTCAGGCGGACCGAGCCGCCTCTCCTATGCTTTGATTTGCATACTTGGTCCCGGAAGGCTCCACCCCGTCCCTTTCCGGTACAATTTTAGGTTAACATAGTTGACAGCGCTGTCAAATCGTATCTGCTAGCGCTGTCAACTACAGCAACGAGCAAATATTCTCTATTTTTAAATAATATGAGAATCAATATTATGGGACGAATGGCGGGACTTGCATGCGGCGGATAACACTTGATGACGTGGCAAATCTTGCCGGCGTCAGCCCGATCACGGTTTCGAGGGTGCTGCGCAAGCCCGATGCGGTCTCGCCAGGCCTGCGGCTGCGCGTCGATGCCGCCGTCAAGGAACTCGGCTACGTGCCGAATATTGCCGCGAGCCGCCTCGCTTCCTCGCGCACGCATGCGATCGGCGTCATCGTTCCGACCCTCTACAACGTTATCTTCGCGGAATATCTGTTTGCGCTTCACGAGGTGCTGGTCGCCGCCGGCTTCCAGGTGATCGTCGTCAACAGCCGCTATTCCGAGATCGAGGAGGAAAACGCCATCAAGGCATTACTCGGGCAAAGGGTGGAGGCGATCATCATCGCCGGCACTCATCACACACCGCTCTCGCGTCAGCTTCTCGCCCAGGCTCGTCTGCCCGTTGTCGAGACCTTCGAGCTTTCTCCAAACCCGATCGACCTTAACATCGGCATGTCGCAGGAGCATGCCGGGCAGACGGCGACGCAGCACCTGATCGAACGGGGTTTCCGCCGGATCGCCTTCCTGACCGGCAATCTCGACCACCGCGCCCAGTCGCGTTTCGACGGCTACCGGCTGGCGATGCAGGAGGCGGAGCTGCCGAATCTGGAGATCATCGCCGAGAGGCCACGCCATAGCTACGTGGCACTCGGCTCCGACCTCTTCGCCATGACGCATGAACGTGGCGACGTGCCCGAGGCGATCTTCTGCACTGACGACAATCTGGCGCTCGGGGCCATGCAGGAATGCCGCAAACGCGGCATCCGTGTGCCCGATGACATCTCGATCATCGGATTTCACGACCTGGAATTCGCCGCCTGCGCCGCACCCTCCCTCTCCTCGATCGCGACCCGGCGTTTCGAAACCGGAAAACTCGCGGCCGAAAGGGTGCTTGCCGCGTTGAATTCCTCCGTGGTATCGAGGGCCGAGCAGATCGACCTCGGCTTTGCCTTGATTCCGCGCGAAAGCACGGCAATCTGATCATATATTATGCATACTTAGTTTTTGCACACTTTTCAGGCTGGCGCGCTTGCCAAATTTGCTGCACTGCGTCATGAATATAGCCATGACGCATCTCGATCTGACAATTCTGGTGATCGACGAAAATGCCATTCGCGCCTCCATCATCGAAGAAGGCCTGCGCGAGGCAGGGCATACGCGCGTCACCGTCGTGCATGAGGTCAACGGCATCGCGCGAATCATCGAAACGCTGATGCCCGACGTGATCATCATCGATATCGAAAATCCCAACCGCGACATGATGGAGCATCTGTTCCAGCTGACGCGCACCGTCAGCCGCCCGATCGCCATGTTCGTCGACCGGTCCGACACGGCCTCGATCGAGGCTGCCGTCGATGCCGGCGTCTCGGCCTATATCGTCGACGGATTGAAGAAGGAACGCGTCAAACCGATCCTCGACATGGCTGTCAGCCGCTTCAATGCCTTCAACCGGCTACGGCGGGAGCTTGCCGATGCCCGCTCCGCGCTTGAGGAACGCAAGCTGGTCGAGCGCGCCAAGGGCATATTGATGAAGATGCGCGGCCTGTCGGAGGAAGAGGCTTTCGCCCTGCTGCGCCAGACAGCGATGAACGAAAAGAAGAAGATGTCGGAAATCGCCCAGAGCGTCGTCACTGCCGCGGGGCTGTTGATGTAATGGCCGAGCTGATGAATTTCCGGAGGAAACCGGAGTGGATATGATGACAACGACCTCCAATTCCGGCGGCGAGCTGCCCTCGCCCGTGCGGGTGAACAACGAAGGACCGAAAGTGCTGCGGGCCGGTTTCATTCCGCTCGTCGATGCATCGGTGCTGATTGTGGCGGCAGAATTTGGCTTCGCGCGGAAGGAAGGCCTGACGCTCGATCTCGTCAAGGACGTCTCCTGGGCGAATGTGCGCGACCGCCTGGCATTCCGCCAGTTCGACATTGCCCATATGCTGTCGCCGATGCCCGTCGCCTCCATGCTCGGTCTCGGCTCCAATCCCTCACCGACGATCACGCCGTTTTCGCTGGGGCGCGGCGGCAACGCGATCACGCTGTCGACGCGGCTCTTCGACAGGATGCGGAATGACGTGGGATTGCCGGAAACGGCAAGCGCGCTCGACAATGCCCGCGCCCTGGCAAAAACATTGGCGGTAATGAAGTCCCGCGGCGAGCCGCTGCCGACTTTCGGGGTCACCTACCCCTTCTCCTCGCATAATTACGAATTCCGCTACTGGCTGGCAGCTGGCGGCATCGATCCCGACAGGGATGTCAAGCTCATCGTCGTGCCGCCGCCCATGACTTCGGATGCGCTGGCAGCCGGTGCGATCGACGGTTTCTGCGTCGGCGCGCCGTGGAACATGGTTGCTTCAGAGCGCGGCGTCGGCCGCATCGTCGCCGCCAAACAGGATATCTGGCCGTCGGCACCGGAAAAGGTGATCGGTATGCGGCCGGACTGGGCGGAAAGCCATCCGGAAACCGTTTCCAGGCTGATCGTGGCGCTCGATGCGGCAGCCCAGTGGTGCGACCAGCCGGAAAATCACGACGCGCTGGCGGCGGCTCTTGCCGACCCGCGCTATATCGCTGCCCCCGTCGAAATCATTCGCCGTGTGCTCGCCGGCGAATTCAGCCTCGACGCAAAGGGTAACCGCCGCATCATCGCCGATTATTTCATGTTCCATTCCGGCTTCGCCAATTATCCCCGGCCAAGCCAGGCGCTGTGGATCTACAGCCAGATGATCCGCTGGGGACAGGCCGAGATCAGCCTTAACATGGCAAGGGCCGCAGCATCCGCCTACCGCCCGGATCTCTATCGCGCTGCTCTCGGTGACGACAACGCACCCGAAGATGCCGATATCCGCATCGAAGGCAGTGCCGAGGGCGACCGTTTCATGGACGGCCACGTCTTCGACCCGGCGAGGCTGCCGGACTATGTCGCAGGTTTTGCCGTCAAAAGCGCCCTCGCCTTCGTTTCCGACGACGAGGTCTAACCGATGCCGGCCTGCACAAAACGCCAGCAAGCATCTGCCCGCCTCACGACAAGCGCACAAAATATTTGCATGAGCGGATGGCGGCTCGAAAAAGAAGCAGGCGGCGCATTTCATAAAATATCATTTTCATTCAGTACCTTGAGCGTAGACCGCCAAACTGGCACGCAGTTTGCATCGTCTTAAATAGCACCGGTCAATGACGATCAGCGCAGAATGAGCGCGCGATGGACGCTCACGGAAGACACAGAGATTGCTCTTCGGATGAAGAGGTAGGTTTTAGCTTGAGCAATCCGGCCAACGGATTGCTTCCAGGCAAATGGGCCAGAAGGCCCAAGAATTCGGCGTCCAACGGCGGGCGCCACCAGCAAAGCCGCTGATCAGGATATTTCGCGCGCCTCGGGTATGCGCGTCCTGACCAGCGGCTTTTTGTTTTAACCCTCAGCGATGGATCGGCACGACCTTGTCGGGCCTCGGAGAAGTTATGTCTGTCATCGAGAAATCACAGCCCATGTCCGCCGGCGAGCCAGCCAAGGCATTGTGGATCTCCACTGTAGCCTTCACCCTCTGTTTTGCCGTCTGGACGATCTTCGCGATCATCGGCATTCGCATCAAGCAGGATCTCGGCCTGAACGAGGCCGAGTTCGGATTGCTGGTCGGCACCCCCGTGCTCACCGGTTCGCTTGTGCGCATCGTTCTTGGCATCTGGACGGGGCGTTACGGCGGCCGTCTCGTTTACACCCTCACCATGCTGGCCGCTGCATTGGCGACCTTTCTGCTCTCTTACGCCCAGACCTATACGCAGATGTTGATCGCCGGCCTCGGCGTCGGCCTCGCCGGCGGCTCCTTCGCAGTCGGTGTCGCCTATGTCTCGCCTTTCTTCCCGGCGGAGAAGCAGGGAACCGCGCTCGGCATCTTCGGTGCCGGCAACGTTGGCGCGGCCGTAACCAAATTCGCAGCCCCCTTCGTGCTGATCGCATGGGGCTGGCAGGCGGTTGCGGAGATCTGGGCCGTCGGCCTGGCGCTGATGGCAATCGTCTTCTGGTTCACCACGACCGATGATCCGGCCTTCCGTCTCCGCCGCGAACGCCGCGTTGCCACCAAGGGTTTCGTCGAGGAATTCGCGCCACTCCAGAACGTTCAGGTCTGGCGCTTCTCGCTTTACTATTTCTTCGCCTTCGGAGGCTTCGTCGCCCTGTCGCTGTGGCTGCCGCGCTATCTGGTCGGCGTCTACGGCTTCAACCTGGAAACCGCCGGCATGATCGCGGCCGCCTACTCCATCCCGGGCAGCATCTTCCGCGCCTTCGGCGGCGTGCTGTCGGACAAGAAGGGCGCGCGCAGCGTGATGTATACGATGTTTGCCGTGTCGGCCGTCGCCACCCTCATCCTTTCGCTGCCGGCCGCCGACGCCTCCGGGACGGGTCCGGCGTTCGGTATCACCCCTGTCATCTTCATCGTCGTCATCTTCGTGCTCGGCTTCTTCATGAGCCTCGGCAAGGCTGCCGTCTACAAGCACATTCCGGCCTACTACCCCGAAAACGTCGGCGCAGTCGGCGGCGTCGTCGGGATGATGGGCGGCCTTGGCGGCTTCATCCTTCCGATTGCCTTTGGCCTTCTCAAGGACATGACCGGCCTTTGGTCCAGCTGTTTCCTGCTGCTCTTTGCGATCGTCGTGATCTCTCTCATCTGGATGCACCTGTCCGTAAAGCAACTGTCGCGCCAAGGGCACTCGGCGCCCGTGGCTGCAACCTGATCTAAGGACCTGGAAATATGACCGAAAAACTTGTCATCATCGGCAATGGCATGGCGCCCGGGCGCATGCTGGAGCACCTCTTCGAGCAGGCGCCCGGACGCTATGAAGTTACGATCTTCAATGCCGAGCCGCGCGTCAATTACGACCGCATCATGCTGTCGCCGGTTCTCTCCGGAGAAAAGGACTACGAGCAGATCATCATTCACGGCGATGGCTGGTATATCAAGCACGGCATCATGCTCTACAAAGGCCACAAGATCGTCAATATCGATCGCGCCGCCAAGACCGTCACCTCCGACCACGGCGTCACCGAAAGCTACGACAAGCTGGTGATCGCAACTGGGTCCGTGCCCTTCATCATCCCTGTTCCCGGCAAGGATCTGCCCGGCGTCATCACCTATCGCGATCTCGACGACGTGCAGGCGATGCTGCTTGCCGCCCAGTCGCGCGAAAAGGCTGTCGTCATCGGCGGCGGCCTGCTTGGCCTGGAAGCGGCGGCCGGCCTTGCCCAGCGCGGCATGGATGTCACCGTGCTGCACGTCATGCCGACGCTGATGGAACGCCAGCTCGACCCGGCCGCCGGCTACCTGCTGCAGAAGGCTGTGGAGGAACGTGGCATCAAGGTCATCTGCAAGGCCAATACCAAGGCGATATTCGGCAACGGCAAGGTCGAGGGCATCGAGCTTGACGACGGCCGCATCATCCCGGCAACGCTGGTCGTGATGGCCGTCGGCATTCGTCCGAGTGTCGGTCTGGCGAAGGATGCCGGCCTTGCGGTCAATCGCGGCATCGTCGTCGATGCCGGCATGCAGACCTCGGACGGCAATATTCTCGCGCTCGGCGAATGCGCCGAGGTGGGCGGCATGGTCTATGGCCTCGTTGCGCCGCTCTATGAAATGGCCCGTATCGCCGCCGCGCATCTCTCCGGCGATCGCTCGCCCGCCTTCGTTCACGCGGATACGCCAACCAAGCTCAAGGTCACCGGCATCGAGCTTTATTCCCTCGGCGATTTCGCCGACGGCGACGACCGCGAGGAGATCGTGCTGCGCGATGCCAGCGCCGGCGTCTACAAGCGTCTGGTGCTCAAGGACAATAAGATCATCGGCACCGTGCTTTACGGCGAGACCGCCGATGGCGCCTGGTTCAACGACCTGAAGAAGAAAGCGACCGATATTTCGGAGATGCGCGAGACGCTGATCTTCGGACAGGCCTATCAGGGAGGGTCGCCGCTGGACCCTATGGCGGCCGTTGCAGCCTTGCCGGATGACGCGGAGATTTGTGGCTGCAACGGCGTATGCAAGGGCAAGATCACTTCGACGATTTCAGGCAAAGGGCTGACGTCGCTCGACGACGTACGCGCCCATACGAAGGCCTCCGCCTCGTGCGGTTCCTGCACCGGTCTCGTCGAACAACTCATGGCGTTGACGCTCGGCGACAGCTACAATCCGACTGCCGTCCAGCCGATGTGCACCTGCACCGAACTCGGCCATGACGACGTTCGCCGGCTGATCAAGGCCAAGGGTCTGAAGAGCATCCCTGCCGTCATGCAGGAACTCGAGTGGAAGACCTCCTGCGGCTGCGCCAAATGTCGGCCGGCGCTCAACTATTACCTCGTCTGCGACTGGCCGGACGAATATGCCGAT
>NZ_VSZV01000302.1:21066-31126 GCF_008919455.1 Rhizobium sp. PEPV16 | reverse complement strand
AGCCATGCGCTTGGCAAGGCCGCGGGCAACCGCAATGTCTGCGGTCTTGCTGACACCATAGTGGATCATCTCGACCGGAATGTTAAAGCCGGATTCAGACGCGATGAAGATGACGCGGCCCCAATCGAGCTTCTGCATGCCCGGAAGATATGCGCGCGAAAGCCTGACGGCGGACATGACGTTCACCTGCCAGTGGCGGTCCCATACCTCGTCGCCCGCATCGAAGAA
Organism: Rhizobium sp. PEPV16; assembly: GCF_008919455.1. Taxonomy (NCBI): domain Bacteria; kingdom Pseudomonadati; phylum Pseudomonadota; class Alphaproteobacteria; order Hyphomicrobiales; family Rhizobiaceae; genus Rhizobium; species Rhizobium sp. PEPV16. The sequence continues at coordinate 30,898 of NZ_VSZV01000302.1, read as the reverse complement.
GTCTAGCGGCTGGAAGATGCCCGCGTTGTTGATGAGGATGTCCACGTGAGGAACTTGGGCGACAAGAGCGTCACATCCGCCAGCGGTCGCGAGATCTGCGGCCGCCGCGGTCACGCTTCCCTTGGCGCCTTCGCCTTTCAGGCGGACGGCGGCCTTCGCGGTCTTTTCTTCGGACCGGCCGTTGACCACCACGTCCGCACCCGCCCTCGCGAGCTGGCGGGCGATTGCGTATCCAATGCCTTCAGTGGATCCGGTAACCAGAGCGGTCTTGCCTGTGAGGTCGATCTGCATCTTCTGCTCCTGTGAGGTTGGATGACAGAACGTATGAACTGGCGACCGATCTCGCAACAGCCCACGATGAGGATAATCCTCTCGCGACAGGATGATGTCGGCGGCGGCGGCGTGCGAATTTCTGGCGTATCGTCTAGCCAGGGTCGACAGTCACGATCCCTCGTCCGGTATGTTCAAGACCTCTCCGCACGCCTTGCAATGAACGGCGTCCGCGTCATGGCGTTGAAGGCCGCATCGGTGGCAGGAATAGGTCACCTTGTGAGGGCGGACCACTGCCTGAGCAAGCCTGACGAAAAGGGAAATGCCGACGATCATCGTCACAACGGAAGTGAGCTTGCCCAGCGTTCCCGGAAGCGTGATGTCTCCGAATCCCGTCGTCGTCACCGTCGCGACCGTGAAGTATAGCGCATCGACGAATCCTTCGCCTCCCTCCCTGTTGTAGAAGAAGGACGTATAGACGAACCCGGTTGCCATGAAGAGGAACACAAGGAAATTGATTACCGCCCGGACGACGTCGAGAAGGTATGAATAGCCGGCCTTGCGCAGCAAGTCCCTAAGCAGCGGACTCCTGCCGATCGCCCAGAACCGCATGATCCGCAGGAAAGCGAAATTGTAGAGCAGGTCCGGCAGCAACAGCGTGGCCAGCACCACAAAGTCGATCCAGGTCATCGGCCGCCGAAACCACTCGCGCAGAGAGAATGCGGCGATCGCCCGGCCCACCATCTCGGCGGCGATCCACACTGCTATCGCATAGTCGATGATCAGATAGGACGGACCGGATCGCAGGTACGGGCCGAGCAGGAAGAAGGCGAGAATGGCGACGTCAATGGCAGCAAATACCAGCCGAAAGGCGACCGCCTGCCTGCCGTCGGCCCTATCGAGCTTGCGCAGCACCTGACGAAGCGAATTCTGCCGAGAGCCGTTGTCGGATTCGAAGGTTTTCATCCAGGGAATCTAGATCCCTCATTGGCGTCTGCAAGTCGCCAAGAAATCGACTCCTCGGGGATTTCAGGCGACGGACCATCCACCGTCCACCAGCAGGTTAGCGCCGGTGATTAGGCTCGCAGCCGGCGATGCTAGGAAGACTACGGCACCCACCACATCATCGGTTTCACCGATCCGGCCGAGTGGAATGTGACCGAGCGTCGCTTTGCGACTGTCGGCATCGGATAGAAAAGGTGCTGTGCCATCGGTGTGAATGAACGTTGGCGATACGGTATTTACGGTGACATCATAGCGTGCCCACTCGGCTGCAAGGCAGCGCGTGAGGTGATTGATTGCCGCCTTGCTCATGCAATAGATTGCCTCGCCGCGCAGTGCCACGGTACCGGCCTGTGAGCTGATGTTGATGATCCTGCCGCCGTTGCGCTTGATCATGTGCCGGCCCACAGCCTGCGTCATCAGAAAGGTGCCTTTGATATTGACATCGAGTATCTCGTCAAGATCCTTCTCCTCGACGAGTTCCGCGAGATTGCCCGGAGCCACGCCGACATTGTTGACGAGGATGTCGATCCGGCCGAACGTCGCAATCGCCGCGCCAACGGCTTGCGCGATATGGGCCTTGTTGGGGATATCCAGTTCAACGGGCAGAACTTTTCGTCCCGCGCCCTCCAGTTCAGCAACCAGGCGCGCCGACGCTGCGACATCGCGAACGCCCAAAACAATATCGGAGCCTGCCGCGGCACAGGCAAGTGCGCAAGCTCGACCGATGCCACGGCTCGCTCCTGTCACCAAAGTCACCTTGCCCTCAAGGCTGAAGTCCGGCGCATTCTTCTGCATCACGATGCCTCCCTCGATGAAGCTCATTTATGGCAGGGTCGGTGGGCGGATGCCAGATGTTCTGCGAGTGCTGAGGAGTGCCCTTTGACAACTGGGTTATCCCGCAACGTGGGACGCTTTTCTCGAAAGGCCCGCAAAAAGCCGCATTGCCCGTCGGTTCCTGCACACGACGAGCGACGGCGCGGGAGGAAGCGCAGGAGCCCACGCACCACCTGTCACATGCATGGAAAATCGGCAGCCGGTGGCCTAGCCGATCTGCATCAGGATCGGAAAGGTCTGCTGGAACCAGATCGCCACATTGCTGACCCATCCGAACAGGAAGGCGAGGCCGGCCCACCTCGAAAGCGAACCCAGCGACCGCGAGAAGGATCGCTCCGGCGACGGCCTCGATCGATTTGGAGGCCGCCGCAAGCAGCCGCGGTCTGCTGCGCATCAGTCGCCCGAGTTGCTCCCTGAAGGCGACCGCCAGAAGTGCGACCGCCGATAGCGTCAGGCAGACGCCGATCATCATCGGCACCGCGAAGAGCAGTCCCGTGACGACGACCTGGTGGATTATCGCAAAGGTCATCACGAAGAGCGTCAGAGGACAGGGGATGAGACCGGCAAGGAATCCTACGACGACGCCTTCGCTGCTCGAATGGGTGTGGGCGTGGCGGAACAGCGCGCTGCCGAGCATCCACAGGCCGATCACGCCGAGCAGTCCACGGCTGAGCGCCTGGAGGGCGGGAGCCGAGCCCGCGTCGACGAAGGAATGCGAGACCAGCGGCAGGGCGAGCAGCGCGATCAGGACCGCCATGGACACATGCGTGAACGACAGCGCCATCGACACCAGCAGCGCCTTGTGCGCCTTCATCGAAGAGCCCTTGAGATAGGTGGCGAGGACCGACTTGCTGTGACCGGGCGTCAGGGCGTGGACTGCACCGAAGGCAATTCCCATCGGCAGGAATGCCAAAAAGGCGAGCCAGCCGCCGCCCTGCGCGAACGCCTTGATGTGGTCGGCGAAGGCCAGATAGATGTCGCGCTGGAATTCGACGATCTGCTGCCAGGGCATCAGGCCAGTCCCGTGGTTGCCGCTGCCAGCACGATATAGCGTCCGGCCTTGGCGATCGCCACCGGGAGGACGAAGTTCGGGAGCGGCTCGCGCAACACGCCGGCGACGACGGTGATCGGATCGCCGACGATCGGCAGCCAGCTCGCCAGCAGCGACCACTTGCCATATCGGCGGTACCATCGCTGGCCGCGTTCCAGCGCGTCGGGTTTGACAGGGAACCAGCGGCGGCTTCGAAAGCGTTCGATCCATCTGCCGAGAAACCAGTTGACGGTGGATACGAGGACGTTTCCGGCGCCCGAGATCGATAATCCGCGACTGTCGAGCTAGGGAAGCCGTCCCCCGCGCTCGACCATTCGTCCAAACTTCAGCAGCAGGCGCTCAAGGTCCGGCTCGTCTACGCGGCGGGCGGCCTCAATCGGCGTCAGCCACACGGAATCTCGTTCCGCCATTTCTGGAAAGCGCTTTCGGCTACGGCGGACCTCCAGTAGGAAGACGGCAACGACTGGTCGCGCTCCACTTCCGTCCTGCATCAGCTTGTCATAGAGGAACTCGCCGAAGGGCTTCTTCTTCGCCCTCCCGATCACGCCAGCTTCCTCCCAGGCCTCACGTTCTGCCACCTTGCGCGGCTTCAGACCTGATATCGGCCAGCCCTTTGGGATCATCCAACGTCTCGTCTCCCGCGTCGTGATGAGAAGCACCTGTGGCCCCTTGGGCGTGTTTCGGAAACACAATGCACCATACTGCTGGATCGGCTTCGGATAGACGTCAATCTCATTCATCGTGTCTGCTCATGTTCATCGACGTTCTCGACCGTGGCGGATAGACCGAGGTTCCTTCGCTCAAGGTTCGTGGCGTCCCCATGTCAGCGCCAGAAGCGCTTCGTGTCGATGACCTCATCTACTGAGGACTGCGCCATGCGGATCAACGCATTTTTGTCATCGTGGGAAACGACAGAATCTCGAGCAGGGTGGTCGGCCAGTCCATGCTGCTCAAGCACGTCCGGTCCCATAGCCAGATCGTTCAACGCTCCAAGATGGTCCTGCAGCTCCTCCATCGCTGCGATAAATTTCCGGTGCCGACGGGCGCCGCGCTTGTCGTCGAACAGGGATCCGAAGAATTCAGCCGCGTAGCGAAGCTTCTTGGCGTCCTTGCGAACCTGGTGACGATGCTCGTCGTCGGTCTCGGCCAGCGCACTGCCATGCTTTTTCAGCTTCTTACGCATTTTCTCGAGGGCCTTCGCGGCAAACTCCGAAGCCGATGTCCCCTCGGAAGCTGCGCTGCCGACAGGGCGATCGAGGTCACATTGAAGCCACTCGTTGAAATCGAGCATCAGCGCGCGCGTTCTCGCCGATTCCAGAGCCTCGACAGCGTCGCCGTAGGCCTTGTTGCGGGCATCCTTGAGCTTGGCCCGAAGGTCGGAGTCCTTCGCCTTCATCAGCAGGACATCGAGATTTCGCGCTTCGCCCAGGACGCCAGCGAGCCAGCGAAGCTCCTCTTGGATCATTTTCGGCTCGTCGCCCATCAGGAGCGGCCTGAACAGAGAGAACGCAGAGCGGAGACGCCGCAGAGCTACCCGCGCCTGATGAAGGCCTTCCGAATTTCGTCGCTGGAGAAGGATCTCTTCGTTGAGACGGAACTGCCGAAAGCAGGACCCGGCGATCTCTTGAAAGGCGGCAGATGCCTTGATGTTTCGGTCGAGATCGAGGCGCTCTGCCTTGAACATGAATTGCTGCCTGTCCAGAAGCGCGAGACCCCGTTCGGACTTGGACTGAATGCCGAACCGGAAAGGTGCGATCGCGTCGATCTTGCGAATGAATACGAACAAGTCCTGCGTATCGCCGTCCTTCAGTTCGACTTCGATTTCCTGAACTGGCGAGCGCCTGTTGCCAGACACTACGTCTCCCCGGTCGACGACCACCTCCAGCCGAGAGCCGTTCAATTCGATGTTCCAGACGCGGCGCTCAATGAACACGGTGAAAGCGGCTTCCACCTCAAGTTCCGGTCCGAACTCGCTTATCAGAGGGCTCGTATGGTCGAGGACGGGTTCATTGCCTTCAATGGGAGTCTCCCATTCTGAACGGACAAACAGTGATTTCGCCGGTCCGGATGCCTTCACAGTCTGGACGTGGGAAGCGCCGGTAGAGCGGATACGCAGAGAGAACCCCTTCTGCGACAGCCGACGATCATCCGTTTCGAAGTAGGTCGATGTCTGCTGCAGTGCGTCGTCAGGCTCTCCGAGAAGATCGGAACCCAAAAGGCTCTCAAGGGCTTCGTTGGAGAGGTCGAGTTTGATTTCGATTTCCGATGGCAAGGCAGGCTCCATTCTGATTGGATGCTCATCAACGCTGGAGGTCCTGTCATAGTTCGGTCGCGTCACGACCTGATGAAGCGAACTGGACTCTCGAACGTCGCCCGGCTAGCTTGCGCGGGCTTCGAAACCGGAGGCGGACGATGCTCAACGAAAACGCCCAGACGGACCTTACGAAAACCATGTCTGGTCGCGATGTCGCGCAGGCTGGTGCTCTCTGCTACCGTCGGAACGAAAACGGTGGAGTTGAAATCCTTTTTGTAGGCAGCCGACGGAACGGTCGATGGGGCATTCCGAAGGGGCACGTCGAAGGTGGTGAGGCCAGCAGCGCCGCGGCGCTAAGAGAGGCATTCGAGGAGGCCGGGGTCGTAGGCGTCGTGGACAAGGCCGTATTCGGTACGTTTTCTTATCGGAAGGACACGAGTCCCAACCAATACCACGTGGCCGTCCACCTTCTTAAGGTCTCGAGGATCGCGGACAAGTTTCCGGAGAAGCATGTCCGAAAGACACGGTGGTTCCCCTTGGAGACCGCGCTGCGGGAAGCGGCGCAGCCGGGCTTGCGGATGCTGTTGTCGCAGCTCGAGTCCGTGGGCGTATGAAAGTCGGTTTCGGCAAATCGCTAGCCCGGGTCCTCAAATCCCAGAAGAAATTCAGCAGGCTGATCGAGAAGGCCCTCAAGGCGCCGCGAAACAAGGCGAAACGCGCGACGCCGACACCCCGTGCCGCGAAACCGACTCTGGTCGAGACGACCGCATTTGGAAGCAATCCCGGCCGCCTGATCATGAAAACCTTCGTGCCGACAGCGCGGCTGCCGAAAAACCCGGCACTTGTGGTCGTGCTTCATGGTTGCCGACAAACACCCGAAAGCCTGGACAGTGCCGCTGGCTTCTCCAAACTCGCAAAAGAACGCGGCTTCGTTCTCCTTTATCCTGAGCAGAGAAGCGCCAATAATTCGCAACGATGCTTCAACTGGTTCCGCCCAAGCGCCGTCGCCAGAGACCGCGGAGAAATGCTCTCCATCAAGCAAATGATCGAACATGCTTGCGAAAGACATCGCATCGACCGCTCGAGGATCTTTATCGCAGGATTGTCTGCTGGCGGAGCGATGACGGCCGCGCTCGTTGCCAACTATCCCCCAATGTTCGCAGGCGCCGCGATCATCGCAGGCATGCCCGTCGGATCGGCCCGAGATGCGATGTCCGCACTACGAGCGATGAAGTCGGGCGCGACGCCGCCGCCCGGCGGCTGGGGCCGAGCTGTTACGAAGATCTCTTCCGAGGTCAAGGCGTGGCCCGCGGTAACGATCTGGCAGGGCATGGACGATAGGACTGTGAACCCGGTCAACGCGAGCGCATGCATAGCACAGTGGCTCGAAGTCCGGGGCATCGAGGAAGGCAGCGGACGTGCGGCGGAAAAACCGTGGGGCAGATTGCAGTCGTGGCGGGCCGCAGACGGTCTGAAGCTGGCCTTTTATTCGGTCAGGAACATGGGGCACGGGCTTCCAATCAAAATGCGGGACGCTGCGAAGTCGAGACGATCTGGAGACCCTTACGTCATTGCGGCAGAGATTTCGGCTCCAGGAGAATTGCTGCGACTATGGGGCTTGAAGAGACCTATGCTATAGTCGAAAACGCTGTGGCTAGGCCAAATTTTGTCTATTCCCGTTAAAGCAAGGTCATTGACCTGCGGCCCTCTCCCGGCGACCTCATTCGCCATTGCCGTTTCGAACCAAAGCGCCAAATCGGTGAAGTGGCGAGCTCCCTGCGGACTTTTCATCCGAAGCTCAGCCAAGAGGAACGCAGCATGCATGCAAACAGCGGGCTCATCGGGGATAAGGTTGCCGCAAAACGTAGCCAGGAGGACGCAGCCGTCGTTCCGCGCGCGATAGAGAACCACGGCGTCATCGGCGATTTGGCGACGATCGCGCTTGTCGCTACCGACGGCACGATCGATTTTCTATGTTGGCCCGATTTCGACAGTCCGACAATTTTTGCTGCGCTGCTTGACCCGGAACGTGGTGGCATGTTTCGGATCGCTCCGGAGCTTGCCGACGCCCGCGTGACGCAACAATATCTTCCGGATACGAACGTCCTCCTCACACGTTGGATGGGCGACAAGGCAAGCGGCGAACTTACTGATTTCATGTACGTGAAAAACAGCCGTAGCGACGGTTCGAGCATGGTTGTACGGCGCTTTCGTGTGACGCGCGGGAGTTTGAAGTTGCGTATGTCGTGCACTCCTCGGTTCGAATATGCGAGAAGACAGCTCCCGGCGAAGATGGAAGAGGGCGCTGTAATCTGGCGGCAGGCGAACGGCGAAGTTCTACGACTCTTGGCTGGTGTGCCACTCGTCGAGATCGATGGCGGCGTTATCGCCGAGATCACCCTTCAAGCTGGAGAGGGCGTCGATTTCATTCTCGACGACGGTGACGACAATGCGGAAGAAGCGACCACGGAGGAGATGGAAGATCAGACGGTCGCCTTCTGGCAGAACTGGGCGAGACAGTCGACCTATCGCGGACGCTGGCGCGAAATGGTCAATCGCTCTGCACTGGCGTTGAAACTCATGACCTCGCGCAAGCACGGGTCGATCGTCGCCGCCGCAACCTTTGGCTTGCCGGAAACCCCCGGTGGCAGCCGCAACTGGGACTATCGCGCCACCTGGATACGCGACGCCTCCTTCACAGTGTATGCATTGATGAGGCTTGGCTATCGCGACGAGGCGATGGCATTCAACGACTGGATCGGCCAGCGGGCGTCGGCATGTGACGCCGGCGGCGGACTGAAGATCATGTATGCGATCGACGGCGGCGAGGTGCCTAACGAGGCCAGCCTCGAGCACCTGCACGGCTATGGCGGTGCGACGCCCGTCCGGGTGGGAAACAACGCTGCAGAACAGTTCCAGCTCGACATCTACGGTGAGCTTCTCGACTCGATCTATCTGAGCAACAAATACGGCCACGCAATCTCTCACGATCACTGGGAGGGGGTTCGAAAGGTTGTGGAGTTTGTCTGCGACCACTGGGAGGATCCTGACGCCGGGATTTGGGAGATGCGCCGCGAGCCACAGGAGTTCCTCCATTCCAGGCTCATGTGTTGGGTGGCGGTCGATCGGGGAATACGTCTCGCGACCAAGCGATCCCTCGCGGCGCCTTTTTCCAAGTGGCATGACGTCAGGAACGACATTTACGAAGACATTTGGAAAAACTTCTGGAGCGAGGAGAAGGGGCACTTTGTGCAGACAAAGGGCGGCGACACGCTTGACGCCTCGCTGCTACTCATGCCGCTGGTCAGGTTTGTCAGTGCCACGGACCCGAGGTGGCTGTCGACCTTGACGGCGATCGGCGACCAACTAGCGGACGACGGTGTCGTGCACCGATATCGAAGTAATGACGGCCTTGACGGGGAGGAGGGCGCCTTCTCAGCCTGCTCATTCTGGTATGCAGAGTGTCTCGCACGAGCGGGGGACACCAAGAAGGCTCGCAGGGTCTTCGAGTCGGTTCTGAATTATGCCAACCATCTCGGACTATATGCCGAGGAGTTTGATACCAAGGCGCAGCTCGCTGGCAATTTCCCGCAAGCCTTTACTCATCTCGCTCTCATCAGCGCAGCGTTCTACCTAGATCGCGAGCTCGACGATCGCAACAGCCAGGAATGGCGGCCGTAGAGCCGACGAATACCGCTCCGCGTCCGAGTGGGGGCCGCCTTCAGATGGTAGCAAAGCGTTCTTCACTTCCTCGGAGGACAGTAGGATCGCGCCCGGCCAGCGCCACCGAATGTAATTCAGCTTAAGTTTTATGCGCTGGCGTTGGCAGTTTGGCTGCCTCGGAACTTTCAATGTCCCCAGTCAGTTCGTACTGTTGTGGAGGAACTGGCCATGTCCAAAAAGAATAATGCCCCATCAAAAAGGGGCAACCCTAAAGAGCAGCCTGTCAATCGCCCCGACCATAAGGAACCGCCGGAGCCTGACGATCGTAAACACCCGGCCCGTGATACAAGAGAGGCGCCGGTGCCCAACCCAAACGGCGAGCCTGTCGAGAAACTTTAGCGACTGCCAGACCCGTCATTAATTGGCTTTAGGGTCAGCCTCGGTGTTGCTTTGAACAAGCGAGATCCGACCGTTTCGCACGATGACACAAAGACCGATCCTTGGGACCGGCCTGAGCGATAGAGATGGACATTAACTGGGATTACGAGACGAATTTGGACATTCCCGAGCTGAAGTCGGCAAATGCGAGACGAAGACGCACGTCTGTACAAAAGGCGCAACTAAACGCCTGCGCTGACATCTGACTTTTTTATGAGAGCAAGTTGCACGGAATTGTGGGCGCCGCGCTATTTCTGTCGAGCCCACGCAACCTGCCACATGGCCTGGAAAATCGGCAACCGGTGGCCTAGCCGATT
>NZ_VSZV01000302.1:0-21056 GCF_008919455.1 Rhizobium sp. PEPV16 | reverse complement strand
GAAAGGTCTGCTGGAACCAGATCGCCACATTGCTGACCCATCCGAAGAGGAAGGCGAGGCCGGTCAGCACGAGGAACAGACCCATCACCTTTTCCACCGTGCCGAGATGCCGGCGGAAGCGCGACAGGAAGCGCATGAAGGCGCCGGAAAAGCCGGCTGCGATCCAGAAGGGGATGGCAAGGCCGAGCGAATAGATGGCGAGCAGCCCGGCACCGGAGCCGACCGTCTCGCGCGAGGCGGCAACGCCGAGGATGGCGCCGAGCACCGGGCCGATGCAGGGCGTCCAGCCGAATGCGAAGGCAAGGCCCATAATATAGGCGCCCGTCAGCGTCGCCGGCTTGCCGCTGCCCTGGAAGCGCGCCTCACGCGCCAGCACTCCGATTCGAAAGAGGCCAAGGAAGTTCAATCCCATGACGATGATGATCAGCCCGCCGATCTTCGACAGGAGGTCGAGATGCTGGCGAAGCGCCATGCCGATGCTGGAAGCACCGGCGCCGAGCGCCACGAAGACGGTGGCAAAGCCGAGCGTGAAGAGCAGTGCGGAGAAGAACACGCCGCGCCTGACGTCCGGCGCCACCACAACCGCACCGCCCCCGCGAAACTGCTCGACTGAAATGCCGGCCATGTAACAGAGATAGGGCGGGACGAGGGGAAGCACGCAGGGCGACAGGAAGGAAAGCGCCCCGGCAATCAGCGCGCTCCACAGGGAAATATCGGCAATCGACACGCATTCTCTCCGGCTGCAATCTGCGTGATGTTCCTAGCTTTGCGGGCCGGGGATTGCCAATCACCTTTTTGCGCGCGCAAGAAATCTGTCTCCGCTCTCGCAAGAAATCTGTCTTTGCAAGCAAGACATTTGTCTTGGCGCGCGCAAGAAATGTGCCGGGTGCGGAAAAAGGCAAATTTTTCGGTTGACCGCAATGGGTCGCCTGCCTATGTTCCGCCCACTTCCAGCCGGGGTGGGCACACCCGCGGAGAGGGAGAGCGTAGCTCAGCTGGTAGAGCAACTGACTTTTAATCAGTAGGTCTCGGGTTCGAACCCCGACGCTCTCACCAACGATTTCAATGGCTTAAAGCCTTGGATTGGCCTAAATATCGGCTACAATACCCTCACACATGTCTCGCACAGTCCGGGAGGGTAAAGTGACCTCGCATACGGTATTCGGCGACAAGGTTCGAATCTATCGTCGCGCCCAGAGCTCCCTGTGGCAATGCCTCCACCTATTTGGAGGGCCGGGAGTGGCGCGTGAGCACCAAAACGGACAGTCTTGCGCTGGCCAAGGAGTTTGCCGAGGACTGGTATCTTGAACTCCGGGGCAAAAGCCGGGTGGCTCAGCTGAAGCAGGAAAGAACCTTTGCCGACGCTGCCAAGCAGTTCGTTCGGGAATATGTGCCACTTAATGTACGGCGGCCGAAAAGGTTGGCTGCGGCCGACTAAAGCATGTCGCGCAAAAAGTGTGCAGCGGTTTTGCGACAACGACATGCGTAAAAACAAAGACCTAAAGCGCGACAAGCGAATCTGAAAGATCGCGACGCGCTTTAGGCCGTAAGTCACCCGCGGCGCATACCTCGGGCCGGCATGCCGCCGGGGGCGGGTGCGCCGTGACTATGCCCTGTGCGGCCTGTTTGGTGCGGACGGCGAGCAGTAATCTCCGCCGCCGTCCAGCTTGTCCCCCAAGTGTTATAGGCATTCAGCCATCATAGTGGCCCGAAAGTGCCGCCTCGGCAGACTTAACAACCACGGCGATATTCACGCCCTTCGTCAAGGTTGTCCCGGTCGCGCGAAGGTCTGTCACCACTTTCAGGCCGCCCGATTTGGGCTCCGGGAGCGGTACGACGGTGCCGTTGTCCAGATCAGCGATCCAGAGTTCGTCTCGGCCGTCAACACTAATAACAACAACTGTAGCCATGTTATTCCCTCCAACGATTGATGTTTAGAATCCAGCTTTCTTCAGGCCTTCACGATAAAGATCTTTATGCCATTGCTCTTTACTTGGAACCGCGGACAACCACTTGTCCACATCGAAGTCCGGATTGCCTTCGCGAAACCTCCGTACGAAGACCCGCGCCTTGTCCTGACGGCCCAACATGGCCCAGTTCGCGGCGGACAGCCTGTCCGCCAAATTGGGATCGGCCATCTGCCCAATGTAGTCCAGCGAAGCTTCGAATTCGCCGAGCGCATAGTTTGCTCCCGCACCGGTCCAGAAATAGGTATCGGGACCGAGCGGGTTCAATTCAATTGCCCGCTCGATCTTTCGCAAGGCCATGGCGGGAAGCGAACAATGAACCAACGTGTCAGCGTAGTCGGCAATCACGTCGGCGTAGTGCGGAGCAAGGCTCTCCGCCACTTCCATTGCCTCGGCGCTTTCGTCAAACGCCCCCTGCAACAGTTTGGCGACCCCGAACTCGCGATACCCATCGGCGAAGTCCGGACGTGTCTCGGTGGCCTGCTTAGCCAAGCTCTCCGCCGTTTGCAAAAGCTCGATATCACCTCGGGCCGTCAGCAACCATTCCTTGGAGTAGGTCCGCGCCATCGAACTCAGCGCCGGCGCGAAACCGGGGCTGACGCTGAGTGCGGCTTTCATTTCCTTGCGCGCACGCCGCAGATTCGGAAGCGTCAACCGTGCCAGGTGCCGCCTGCCGACAAGATATCGATGGTAAGCGATCGGGTTTAGATCTTCGCGCAATGCCTCATGGCGCTCGATTTCACTGGACACGGAGAGCGCGATCCGTCGGGCGACAGTTCTCCGATCTTTGACGAGATCCATATGATCAAGGCTGAATCTTTCCGCCCAAACAATTTGATTTTGGTCGAAAAAGATCAGTTGGGCGAACAGGGTGACTTCATCGCCCGTATTGCTGATCCGGGTATCGAGAATATAATTGACGTGATGACGTTCAAAGAAGGCCTTCTGCGTCTCCACGTGGTGGCCGATTTGAACCGCCGAATAGGGGGCTATGACCTCCAGGCTGTTGAAGGCGCAAAATCCGATTGTGATATCTTCGACCAAAGACGCGGCTAGAAAACCGACTTGGGGTCGGGCGGATTGGTTCTTGGGCGGAAGCAGCACCAGGCGAGGAATTGCAATCCGGATATCTTGCGGCTCAAGGGGAAAAGCGGTCTCGAGTTTCGGCTTCGAAGGCGATGATGTCGGACGGAGGGATATGGCGTCACCGTCGGGTCTGGTGCGCGCTGCGGTCCCTCGCAAAATCGCATTCCGCCGCTGTTCAAAATGGTTCCGAAGGGACGCAACCTCGTCTTCCGCCTGGAATATCTCTATGAGCATTTGCAGCGTATCGGGATCCTTCGGCTCCGCCCGAAATAGGATAACTGCAGCCTTCCTCAGGAGTTCGGATTCCGTCGGCGATTGCGCCAGTCGGGACGCCGCTCTCAACGTATTTCCGAGAAGTGCGATGTGGCTAATTTCGCGCTCGGCAAGCCACAGTTGAAACCGACGGCTATGACTGTGAACCGACTCCAGAAAAGGCTGGTTCATGAGCTTCACGAGAAGCTTAAGCCGGGAGAACGGTTCAACCTCTTCCTCCGTCCCGGACAGCAGAATATCGGAAGACAGAGACTCCCGGTCGACGGTGACCATGTTGCCCTCGGATGAAAGGATATTTATCCCGAGTTCAATTTGACGGGCCTTCATTCTCGAAATCAACTTACGCAAAGTCGCAAGCGTATTGTCCCTATCGGCCTCGCCCCACAGAAAGCTCACCAATGTTGTTCGATCCGCGCAACCTTGATCGGTCGTGAGTAAATAGGCGAGAAGCAGCAGGCCTTTCTCAGGAAACGCGACCACATTCCCGGCCTCGTCAACGAGCTGCAACCTACCGAAGGTCTTCAGAACAAGCGCCATTTTGCCCTTTAAGTCATCACATGTTTCTGCGCCTGCATGAAAGTGCAGTGTGCGTATTGCACCAGCAGAAGTCGCAAACCGTATCTTCGCGGTGGCACTTTGTCTCAATGTGCTATGAAATTCAACAATGCGTGGAAAACGTTATGCTATGTTTTCCAGGTTAACGGCAGAACTGAATTTCGCAATCGCCTTATCCAAATTATCTTTAGAGGAGAAGACGATGATTATAGGCGTGAAGGGTGCGAAGACGGCCTTCGGCTTGTCGACTTCGATGCGGGCACCGTCACTGCGACGGCCGGAAAACGTGAAGACTATGTCATTTCAGCCACCGGCCCGGCACTCACGGACAACGATGTGCTCGATTTTGCGGAGTACTTCGAGACTAAAGCGGAGGCCTTTTCCGGTCACTTCTGGACTACGCCGGAAGTTGACCTTGCGGTTGGTTTCGAGCCCAAGGTAGCCGCCTTTTCTGGCCGGCCATGTCTACCGAACTCCGGCGGTCGACGTTCCCGCTACCAAGGTGAACTAAGTAAAATCTCCGGCGGAATCTGGTCTGCATAGCCTTCAAACAAGGTGGCGTGCGCCCGGGTTCCACCGCATTCGGTTACGGTGGCGGTATGACTTCTCATGCACGATTGACGTCCTATTCCGACCGCAGTTGCTCACCGTATGAGACCCTGGCACGTATAACGCCCTCGATGATGCGGTAAGAGCCTGTTCTCTGAACATGCGGCTTATGCCGGAGCCTTAGGACACACTCACCTTGCCAGGGCGGGAGGCTAAACTTCGGCACTTTTGCGCCAGGTCATAGAACCCGGCTTAGCCTTCAGCGACGTCGTCGCCGCGCGCAATGCGCCTGACTTCGCCAGCCGCTGCGTTAAGGATGTCTCGTGAAAGGTTCTCGTCTTCCATGATCCGCGACAGCGTAACGGCGCCCACCATGAGAGACAGTATGGCCATCGCCCTGCCGCTGGGACTAGAACTCGTGTCGCTGGTCATCAGTTCATCCAGAACCTCGAAGTGAGCCCGGATCCCGTCTTCAAATGGGCGCCTGACCTCTTTGCTCTGGCGAGCCGCGTCCGATCCCAGCGCCACAAGTGGGCAGCCTTCTGACTTTTCGCCTCTGTGGTCCGATGAAAGGTAGAACGCCATGACTGCCTCAAGGGGATCGGAGCTGTTTGCAGCCGCTGTAGACCACCTCCGTGTCGCGCTTTCCATCGCACGCCGCGATGCTAGTGCGGCGAGGTCGTCCTTCGACGCGAACTGCTTGTAGAAACCTCCCTGGGTCAGGCCGGCCCCTTTCATCAGATCCTTTAGCCCAATTCCATCGAAGCCATGTTCTCGGAACAGACGGCTTGCGACGTTGATCACCGTTTCGCGGTTCTCCTCAGCCTGTGCCCGGCTCACTCTCATATCGACCTCCGATTAGATTTTGTTTGACATCTATAACAAAAATAGATTTAGATCGCAATCTAAATAATCCATGTCGCCCGTCAAGAAGAGAAACTCAAAATGAAACGCAAACTTGTCCTGACTTTCGTAGGTCTCGTGGCAGCGGCCGGCGCAGCCGGGGCCTTTTTCGTGGTTTTTGAACCCACCAAGCAGGAAGCGGTGGCCGCTGATCCAAGAACAGCGTCACCACTCGTAAGAATGGTGGAGGCAACCACCACCGGTGCGGCTGAACGCTCTTTCACAGGCACGGTCGCTTCCCGGGTACAAAGCAACCTTGGTTTTCGTGTTCCCGGCAAAATCGTCGAGAGGATGGTCGACGTGGGGCAGCAGGTGAGGCAAGGCCAGGCGCTGTTGCGCATTGACGAGACCGATCTCCAACTCGCACTGACAGCAAAGCGTAATACCGTTACCGCAGCACGCGCTGTTTTGGTCCAGGCGCAAGCAGACGAAAAGCGCTATGCGGCGCTGGTAAAAAATGGCTTGGCAGCTACTCCGCAGCGTTATGAACAGGCAAAAGCAGCGCTCGACACAGCCTCTGCTCAGCTTGCTGCGGCAGAAGCCGACGCCAAAGTGGCTGAAAATGGGACTGCATACACGCTTCTTGTTGCCGACGCTGATGGAACCATAACCCAGACCCTTGGAGATCCGGGACAAGTCGTGGCAGCGGGCCAGACCGTCGTTCAACTGGCGCAGGCGGGCCCGCGCGAGGCTGTTGTCTGGCTTACGGAGACTCTGCGGCCCAAGATTGGCTCCGAAGCGCAGACCAGCGTCTATGGAGGCAGAAGTCTAAGCGGAAGGGCCAAACTTCGGCAGATCTCGGATTCCGCCGATCCGCAAACCCGTACCTACGAGGCGCGTTATGTTCTCGAAGGCGATGCGGCTTCCGCCCCACTTGGCTCGACAGTGACGATTAGAATTCTCGATGCTGACCGCCAGTCGGAGGTCGCTATACCAGTGGGCGCAATTCTGGATGACGGCAGTCGCACCGGAGTGTGGGTCGTCAACGGCACAACATCAACGGTGAAGTTCACCCCGGTCAAAGTTCAGCAGATTGGCGAGGAGATGGCATTCGTCACGGGAATTGGAACTGGAGAGCAGGTTGTAGCACTGGGCGCGCATCTCCTCGCCGACGGCGCGGTCATCAGGATTGCCTCGCAGCAAGAGGTGAAAAAACAATGAACTTCAATCTGTCAGCCATCGCCGTTCGCGAACGTGCCATCACCCTGTTCTTTATTGTGCTGCTGGCCGCCGCGGGCGCCTATGCCTTCGTCAAGCTGGGGCGCGCCGAAGATCCGTCTTTCACAATCAAGACCTTAACTGTTACTTCGGTCTGGCCAGGTGCCACTGCCCGTGAAATGCAGGACCTTGTCGCCGAGCCGCTTGAAAAGCGCATTCAGGAACTCACATGGTACGACCGCGTCGAGACGACAACCCGACCGGGCTACGCCTTCCTGACGGTCACCCTCAAGGATAACACCCCGGCAAGTGCCGTGGCAGAAGAATTCTATCAGGCGCGCAAGAAGCTTGGTGACGAAGCCCGCAATCTCCCTCCGGGCGTCATGGGGCCATTCGTCAACGATGAATACTCCGATGTGAGCTTCGGTCTCTATGCATTGAAGGCAAAGGGACTGCCGATGCGCGATCTCGTGCGGCAGGCAGAGGTCATCCGGCAGGATCTGCTGCATGTTCCTGGCATCAAGAAAATCAACATCGTCGGGGAACGTCCCGAACAGATTTTCGTCGAGTTCTCCTACGAGAAGCTCGCGACACTCGGCATATCGGCGCAGGATATCGCTGCTGCTTTGCAGCGACAGAACACAGTCACACCCGCCGGCTCGATTGACACACGGGGGCCACAGGTCTTCATCCGGTTCGACGGAGCTTACAACAGTGTGCAGGCCGTTGCCGACACGCCGATCGTGGCCACTGGACGGACTTTGAAACTCTCCGATATCGCGGATGTGCGGCGCGGTTATCAAGATCCTGCCACCTACATTATCCGCCATGAAGGCGAGCCAACAATTATGTTGGGTGCCGTAATGCAGGCGGGATGGAACGGACTTGATCTCGGAAAAGCGCTTGAGGCTCGATCCGCCGCGATCGCGGAGACACTGCCGCTGGGGATGACGCTCACCAAGGTCAGCGATCAGGCTGTCAATATCGATGAGGCCGTCGGCGAGTTCATGCTCAAGTTCGCCATGGCGCTTGGCGTCGTGCTGTTCGTAAGTCTAGTCGCACTCGGCTGGCGCGTCGGCATTGTCGTTGCGCTTGCTGTGCCGCTTACACTTGCCGTGGTCTTCCTCATCATGCTGGAAACCGGGCGGTTCTTCGACCGCATCACGCTCGGCGCTTTGATCCTTGCGCTGGGACTTCTTGTGGACGATGCCATCATCGCCATCGAGGTGATGGTCGTGAAGATGGAAGAGGGCATGGACCGCATCAAGGCGGCCGCCTATGCCTGGAGCCATACTGCGGCGCCAATGCTGTCGGGCACGCTGGTGACGATCATCGGGCTGATGCCCGTGGGGTTCGCAAAGTCAACGGCCGGCGAATATGCCGGTAACATCTTCTGGGTCGTCGGTTTTGCCCTGATCGTATCCTGGATCGTGGCTGTTACCTTCACCCCCTACCTTGGGGTCAAGATGCTGCCGAACATCAAGCCGGTCGAGGGCGGTCATCACGCCATCTATGACACGCCGAATTACCGTCGTCTGCGTTCCGTCATCGAGTTCGCTGTCCGCCATAAGTTCATGGTCTGCGCCGTGGTAGGCATCACCATGGCGGTTTCGGTTGTTGGGATGGGCGGCGTGAAACAGCAATTCTTCCCGACATCGGATCGCCCGGAGGTACTGGTTGAAGTGCGTATGCCCGAGGGCACCAGCATCGAGGCGACGACATTCGCGGTGAAGAAGGTTGAAGACTGGCTACAGACCCAGCCCGAGACCAATATCCTCACAAGTTACGTAGGGCAGGGCGCACCCCGGTTCTTCTTTGCTATGGCACCGGAATTGCCGGATCCCGCCTTCGCCAAGGTCGTCGTTCTCACGCCGGACGCCCATGCGCGCGAAGAACTGAAGCACCGCCTTCGTGCCGCTATTTCGGAGGGTCTTGTTCCCGAAGCTTCTGTGCGCGTCACCCAGCTCGTGTTTGGTCCGTACACGCCGTTCCCGGTCGAGTTCCGGATCATGGGGCCCGATCAGGATGAACTCTATAAGATTTCCGAGCAGGCTCTGGCGATCATGAAGACCGTTCCCGATGTCCGCCAAGCCAACCGTGACTGGGGCAACCGAACACCTGTTCTGCGATTTGTCCCCGACCAGGAAAGGCTCAATCTGATTGGTCTTTCTCCATCGGAGGCTGCCCAGCAGATGCAGATGCTGCTCACCGGCATCCCTGTCACGCAGGTGCGCGACAACATCCGCAACGTGCCTGTCGTTGCTCGAAGTGCTGGCGAAAACCGCCTCGACCCGTCACGACTTGCCGACTTTTCGCTGATGAGCCGGGATGGCCGCCAGGTTCCCCTCGATCAGGTCGGGCATTCCGAGATCCGGTTCGAAGAGCCGATCTTGAAGCGTCGTGACCGGACCCCGGTCATCACTATAAGGTCTGATATCAACGAGGCGACGCAGCCACCGGAGGTTTCGCAACAGGTAATGAAGGCCCTCCAGCCGCTGATCGCATCGCTTCCCGTTGGATACCGTATCGAAATGGGCGGCAACATCGAGGAGTCATTGAAAGCCAATGTTGCGCTTGCGCAGGTTTTCCCGCTGATGATTGCTGCAATGTTGATCATCATCATCCTGCAGGTTCGCAGTCTCTCGACAATGACAATGGTGATGCTGACCGCCCCGCTTGGTCTTGCCGGGGTGGTTCCGACCTTGCTGCTGTTCAATCAACCCTTCGGCTTCAACGCTATCCTCGGCTTGATCGGGCTCGCAGGCATACTGATGCGAAACACGCTTATCCTGACAGAGCAGATCAAGGAGAACCAGGCGGCGGGGCTCGACGACTACCATGCCGTGATCGAAGCGACCGTCCAGCGAACAAGACCTGTTATCCTGACTGCACTCGCGGCGATCCTGGCATTCATACCTCTGACCCACTCAGTGTTCTGGGGGTCGATGGCCTATACCCTGATCGGCGGAACGGCGGCCGGCACCGTGATGATCCTGCTCTTCCTGCCGGCCCTCTATGCTGTGTGGTTTCGGATCAAACCACCCAAAGCAGTTGAGAAAGAGGAAGCGGTCGAACATCAGGCGCGGCCGATAGCGCTGGCCGCGGAATAGGGGCGTCCGTGCCACGTATCGTGATCCCACAGGGCCGCACGGGCACTGAAGTCGAAATGTGGCGCGAGCGTATCCTCGATGTGGCGGAAGAGTATTTTCGCCGCATCGGTTACCAGAAGACATCTGTCGCAGATATCGCATCCTGCCTTGGAATGAGCAGTGCCAACATCTACCGGTTCTTCTCGTCGAGGGCAGCGATCAACAAGTCGATCTGCGGCCGGTTCATCGCGAAAGCTACTCGGTTGGCGGATGCAGTCGCCCAGCAAGAGGCGCCGGCTTACGAGAAGCTCGAACGTCTTTTCAAGCTGCTCCATGAGGAGAGAAGAAAGAACTTCGTTGAAGAGAAGCCGGTCCATGACTTGATCGTCGCTGCAACGGCGGAGAGCTGGCCAGTTATTAGCGCCCATAGCGCTCGTCTTGTGGCGATCATCGAAAATATTATCGAAGAAGGGGCAGACGCCGGCAATTTGAATGTTATCGATGCAGCCATAGCTGCCCGAAGTGCGATGAATGCGTTCGTGCCTTTTTACCACCCGGTCCTCGTCGAGGAGCGGATTCGAAACGCCGGGAATGCTGAAGAGGGCCTTGGTGAGCAGATCTCGTTTATTCTGCAAGCACTTGGTAGGCGTGACGAAAGTCGTTGCTCGCGCGACCAACAAAGGCGACCTACATGCGCGGCATCACACGAGGGAATACGTCGCTCAGGCGACGTGCCTGGTGGCACTGCCCACCTCGTTCGTAAAGCTTAAAAATCTCAAAAGGAGGGTCGGCTGTGCCGCTGATCAAAGAAGCGATCGCCAGTGATTGAGAGTTGAAATAGGACGGTCGCCCGGCCGCTACCTTTAGCCGTGCAGACGGCAGATTTGGTCACACCTAAAAATAAATACAAATAACTAGCTAGTTTCAATAGGATATAGCGCGATATATCAATCTATGTGTAAACGGTGTCAGTGATTGGAGCCCTTTTACGCACTTTACGGCACACGATTGGCACATGACACATGGGCATGTAAAACAACCGCCGGCTGGTGAGGCCGACGGCTGCATACCGTATGGAACGCGCCCGCAGCGCAGGAGCGCTTCGGGCTCAAGGCTGCCCAGCGGCCTCGACCAGAAATTCACTCATCTTTGCTGCCACGTCCTGCTCGCTGACGTTCTGCCCAGCCGCTTGAAGATCCGATATAGCTTTCGAGAGAACTCCGGCGTCTCCACCCCCTTTAAAGCGGGCATCAGTGATTTCAGCGCCGTAGCCCGCAACATCATCCCGACCAATGAGGCCTGCAATCCATTGCGCCAAAAGCCTGTCCATCCGAGATTTGAGCTTGATGGACCTCTCGGCGTCTTGGAAGTATTGATCCTCCATCGCCTTTTTGCGGTCTCCTAAGTCGGCCATCGTTTTTCTCCCTGATTTGTGTCATCTCCGCCTACAGAGTATTTTAGCACATTAAACGCCACGCCATCTGATTTAACTTGATTTTTGGCGTTCACGACGAAGTCATCATCTCTTTGGACATCGTGTGTCACGGGATCCTATCCACACCTGCCGCAAGCCCGAGCCTCACGAAGCATCGCTTCTCGTAATCATGAACGAGTTGGCAACGCCGGTATAAATTTCACGGAAAGAGGGGTGGTATTTCGAGAATTCCCACAGGCCGACTAGCCTTGGCCATAAGAGTAACACCAACTGATTTGCAGCGATAAGTGTTTGTCATTATTAGCCTGATTCAGCACGGCGATTTTAGATCAACAGTCGCATTAAGGCGGCCTCGTCCTTCACCCCATGCTGGTACGAATGGATAACCCGCTGAGCCAGATCTTCGCGCTCGGTGTCTGTTGTGATTTGTCGCACCGAGCTGATGTGGTCAAAGACTCTCTGGCAGAGGGCAACTTCTTCGTCGCTCAACACGGTTTGAGTGTCGGCTATCTTGGATCGGATCATGACCGCCCTCACTTCCTTTGGATCGATAGGAGGGTGAAACATCTGCTTTTTAAGCGAATGAAGGGAGACACAAGCTCGTGAGGTCTCATCGCAATCTTCCGGATGGGCCTTTGTCCCATCTGACAACTAGTGTTCGCTCGGACCGCTCCACACATATGCGGAAGCCGGCTTTCTCCGGGCATTCCAGATCACTTCGTACCCGATCTTCTCAAGCGAGAGTAATGCGCCAAGCCTTTCTTCATCCGACAGGCTCCGCAGAGAAACGTTAAGTGCGTCAAGGCCGCCTAAATTGTAGAGATTGACGAATATATTGAGTGACATTGTTCATCTCCCATTGACATAGTATAGCACTGGGAAAATGATTTGCATCATGCTTAGATTAATATTTTCACATCTATTATCGTTTCAAAAAAAATGTTTGCGATTTTCTTGATTGGGGTGTGGGTTTGATTGGACGCGGGCAGAGCCTTGCATCTTTGCCGCAGGAATTGACTTTCGCACTGTCCTATATCGCACATTGAAATCTCCAGAAGTTGGCATAAAATCAGTGCGTTGTGGTTACGTGTCACGTCAGCATCTGGGAGGATTGCGATGTTTCAAGGTATGCACGGCTCAAAGTCGGCTCTGGGTCCAGAAGACCTCACAATGATCAAAGACATCTATGACGAATGGTGCGCCGCTCGCTGCTGCTCCAAGGATAGCCCAAGTGCAATCAAAGCAGCTCAAGAGTTGATCTCCATGTTCGAGCATGGGGTACGGTCGAAAGATGATCTCCGCACTATGGTCGGCACAATAGGTGCTCATTTGCTCAAACACTGAATTAAGCCGATGGCGATCGACTGCGGGCGAGCACTTGCGCGCATGGCCTGGGCTGTCGTTTACGCGCGTCGATGCAGGTAACGCGACGGTTTGTAAAATTGGCTCAGACACAGGAACCAACTTCCGCTGCGGTCCGTTTTCTCCTCATCAACAACAGGAGAAATCCACCATGGATTGGAATCGTATCGAAGGAAACTGGAAGCAGGCGAAGGGCAAGATCAAGGAACAGTGGGGAAAACTCACTGACGATGATCTTGACCAGATCGCCGGCAAGCGCGACCAGCTGGAAGGAAAGATCCAGGAGCGGTACGGTATCGAAAAGGACCGTGTTAAACGCGACATCGATGACTGGACCGGTCGCCAGACTTGGTAATGCCAGACTTGGTAATGACCGAACAAAAACCCGGTGAAAGCCGGGTTTTTGCTGCCGAAGGAACTAACGTGATTGATGACTGTCGGATGTCATGAATATCCGCCAAAAGCCAGGAGAAGGGCGCCGATCGCGATAAGGGCCAGCGCCGGCCAGTTTTGGGATATCCCGAGGAACCTAAGGCCTTGGCGTCGTGGTTCCAGCGTGGTGCCGCCTTGCGGCATTCGATGCGGATTACTCGGTTTTCGACCAAGCGCCGACGTAAAAAGAAAAAGAACTCCGCCGATGATGAGAGCGGCTCCGATCAGGATTGCCCACATGATGGCCTCCGCTAGCGATGAGGATGTGGGGTAAACCAAATCCGGACCTGATCGTTCCGTGAGTGGCTGCTCACTTGAACAACCTCTGCGTCGGAACCAAAAGCGCTCGCATGGAATTTGACTGCTGAGCAATCCTGGAGATCCTGATGGACAAGACACCGAAGACGGCCATCCGTGGCATGATGTTGTACGTGCTCGCTCTTCTCGTCTTGGGCGTTCTAGCTGGTGCCGCGTACACAATCTATGGCCATCCCGCCGATCCGTCTGAGCGACCAGCGGCCGATACGATTCCGCAAAAAGCTCCGGCTCCGCAGTGAGATACGTCGTCCCGCAATTAATTGATCCCCTTCGAGAGAAACGACCCCGGACGGCATCTGCCAGATCCGGCGCTCACCCGGTCAGGTCATATTGAAAAGCCTGGGCTCCACAGCGAGAGACCCGCAAGTGGCCACGAAAATGGCTTTGGAGAGCAAGCCCGAAATCCTGTCGCAAGTCCTTCCAACCAGTATGGAGCTTATATTTATAGGGAGAACAACCTGCGACAGAGAAAAATCGGCAGCTGTGCAGGACCGATTGGATGGGAGGAAGCCAGTGAGGCTAGGTCTCTGGAATCCTTAGATATTGCGTTGGAACAATGGAAATAAGGGAGTTTGCGGATGAGGGAACATGCAGTCGTGGTATCCGGGGCAGGGCCGACGGGCCTGATGCTGGCAGGCGAGCTGGCCTTGGCAGGCGTCGACGTCGCCATTGTCGAACGCCGCCCCAACCAGGAGCTTGCCGGTACGCGTGCAGGTGGTCTGAGCGCACGCACGCTCGAGGTTCTCGATCAGCGCGGCATCGTCGGCCGGTTCCTAGCGGAAGGGCAGATAGCCCAGGTCACGGGCTTTGCGGTGACGCGTCTGGATATCAGCGATTTTCCGACCCGGCACAATTACGGGCTGGCGCTGCGGCAGAAGCATATCGAGCGCATTCTGGCCGGCTGGGTCGACGAACTGGCGGTGCCGATCTATCGCAGCCTTGAGGTAACGGGTTTTGTGCAGGACGAGAGCGGAGTCGCCATCGAACTCTCCGATGGCGCCTCGCTCAAGGCCTGCTATCTCGTCGGGTGTGATGGAGGCCGCAGTCTGGTTCGCAAGGCTGCCGGCATTGCGTTTGAAGGATGGGATCCGACGACCGGCAACATTCTCGCCGAAGTGGAGATGGACGAGGAGCCGCCATTGGGCATCCATCGCACGGCCCTTGGCATCTATGCCTTCGGCAGGGAGGAGTATGAAATCCGCGACGGCAAGATCGTCTTTGCCAAGGAAGGTCCGATCGGCGTGATGGTGCCGGAGAAGAATGCCGGCGCCACGACCGAACCGACGCTCAGCGATCTCAGGGAAGCGCTTATCGCCGCATTCGGAACGGATTACGGACTCCATCGCGTCAACTGGATTTCCCGGTTCACCGACATGTCCAGGCAGGCGACGGCCTACCGCAAGGGCCGGGTACTCCTCGCCGGCGATGCCGCCCATGTGCATTCTCCGGTCGGCGGGCAGGGCCTGAACACGGGTGTGCAGGATGCAGTCAATCTCGGTTGGAAGCTGGCCCAGGTGGTGAAAGGAAGATCGCCTGAAGCCTTGCTCGACAGCTATCACGCCGAGCGGCATCCGGTTGCCGCCCGCGTGTTGCGCATGACGATGGCGCAGGTGGCATTGCAGCGGACCGACGATCGCACCGAAGCCCTGCGTGACGTCGTGACGGAGCTGCTTGGCATGGAGGAACCGCGCAGACGCATCGCTGCCGAAATGTCCGGATTGGCGATCCATTACGATTTCGGCGAGGGGCATCCGCTGCTTGGTCGCCGCATGCCCGACCTCGACGTCACCACGCCTGATGGCCCTCTGCGTCTCTTTACGCTGCTCCAGGATGCGCGGCCGGTGCTCTTGAACCTCGACGCGCCCGGCAGCTTCGACATCGCGCCCTGGTCAAACCGCATCAAGTTGGTCGACGCCGGATATGACGGCGCATGGGAGCTGCCGGCGCTGGGCCTAGTTTCCGCGCCAACGGCAGTGTTGATCCGGCCCGACGGATATGTGGCGTGGGTGGGTGACAGGACGCAGGATGGTCTGCAGGAGGCGATGAATAGCTGGTTCGGACCACCCGGCTAAAGCTGACGAAAGCGCTTGCCTAGAGCATGATGCCGAAAAGTGTGAGCGGTTTTCGGACGACATCATGCTCTAACTCTTTAATTTAGAACAGGATTCAGATTTTAGGCCGAACAGGCCTAAAATCATCCTGTTCTAGGCGGCAAGCGAGATCGAACCACAAACCGATATCGTCGCGGGATCCGGCATCGGTTTACCGCGGCGTTCCCATGTCCGGCGGCTGATGCCGAAAGCCTCCCAGGGGCGCACTTGGCTGAAAGAACTGGCGAGATAGTCGGCTCTGGAAAGCGCGCCGGCGGCACGGCGCTGCTCCTCTTTTCGGCTTCGGTCCCGCTGCCGCCGCTTTTCCTTTTGAAGTTTTGCTCGTTTCTGTTTCGGCACATCGAATGCACCGATTGTGCGGATATCGAGGGCGCTCCGTTCTGAGTAGCTGAGGTGCAGAGCATGGCCGAGCGCGTCGGCCGACAAGTCAGAAAAGCGCACCTTGGTCCGCTCGTAGATGATCTCCTCTATCTCGGCTTTCCTAGCCCAGGGAAGCCATCGCGCCGCCCAGCCGAGGACCACGTCGACAAACTCTTCCTTGAACTCGACAAGGGCGAGGCCGGCGATCACCTCGACGTAAATCAAGGCGTCATCGGCCTCCGGCACGATCTCTCCATGGCGATGTCTGATCAACTTTTCGATCTCGCACATCCGGCCGCGGAAATGGTTCCAACGGCTGGCCCGCATGCGGCGCTGGACGGCCTTGTAACCGAGCAGGCAGTCGCCGACCTTGATGGCCGTAACATCCCGCGCCAAGCCCTCCCGCCGATCGGCTTTTGCAATCCGCTTTTCCGATTGAGCCGCTTCATCTGCGCCAATAAGACGAGCCATCGAATTCCCTTACCATCTGCCTTGGAAGTGTAAAGGAAGGGTCGGGGGGTGATCATCTACTTTTTGCAATCCGGCGAACATCGTCGCACAGGAAAGCTTCAATCCTTGGACAACGCACTGTAGTAGGCCGCGAGCGCCTGAATATCGTCGTCGTTGAGACCAGCAGCAGCCCTGGTCATCACACCCGCATAGGCGCCGCCGCCACGATTTCCGCTGTGGAAAAGACCGAGCTGGTTTTCAAGATAGGGTATCGGTTGGCCGGCAAGGCGTGGATAGGCCTCGTTGACACCGGCAGCATCGTGGCAGGCGGCGCAGGCTGCGATGCCACGCGTCCGGTCACCACGTTCCGCAAGGAGCTTGCCGCGAGAGAGTATTTCCGAAGGCCGGCCTGCTTCAGTGGGTCCGCTCTGGCTGGCGAAATAGCTGGCCAGCTTTTTCCGGTCTTCGCTCGATGTCTGCGAGAGCGCAACCTTCATGACGCCGCTTGGACGCTTGCCGGCCGCGTAAGCCTCAAGACTGTCGCGAAGGTAAGTCTCCGATTGGTCTGTGAGGCGCGGAATGAGGCTGGTTTCATCGGGGCCTGCCGGCGAATGGCAGCCTTCGCAGCTTTTCACGATCGCAGCGAAGTCCCGGGATGCCGTCGCGGAAAAGCCGGCGAGCCGCTGATAGGCTGCTTGGTCGAGGCTTGGATATTCCCGCAGGAAGGCGACCATGGCCCAGACCTCGTCATCCCGCTCCATCGACGGCCAGGCGGGCATGCCGGTGTAGCGCACGCCATGTTTGACGATCTCGAAGAGCTCGGCATCATTCCATGTCGCGTTGACATGCTGCAGGTTGGGCGGAGGAGGAAGCATGTTTTCGACAGCGGCGGGTCGCGGCATCGCCGGTGAACCATGGCAGCCCGCACATCCGGTTTCGTAGTGGCCTGCGGCAAGCGGCAGCATCGCCGCCGTAAACCGTGGCGCATGCCCGCTGAGCGCTGCCGTGCGCACGGATGACCGCATCACCCAATGCAGGAACCAGTCCGTGACGCGCCAATGCCCGGTGCTTGCACGAATGTCGATGATGCCGGCCCAGGCGACGAACAGGCTCGCTGCAGCAAGTACTGCGGCGCCGGCAGATATCCGTCTCAACCTTATCCGCATTGGCTGCCCCTCGAAGACGTGGGCTTAAGAACGTCGGCAAGCAGGATGATGGCGCCGAGCATGTAGGAGGCTGCACCGACCAGGAGCATGACGACACCGCCGAGTTGCTGATCGGTGTCGCGGCTGAGCGCGAAGCCGAGACAGGTGACATCCCCGACCCCATAAAGCGGGCGGGGCGCAAGTGTCAGCAGGACACCGAGCAGCGTCATGTGGATCGAGGTGAAGAGCAGGCCGATAATGCCCGCCAGCCGCTGGGTGCCTTCCTCATGCCGCCGGAAACACGCGGTCCACAACAGAATGCCGGCAAGAAGGAAGCTTGCCTGTTCTAGAAGCATCGCATCAAGCCGCGTTTCTGCCAGCCGACGGAGCGCCGGCATATGCCAGAGCCAGACGACGAGGAGCTCGGCGACCGAGGCGAGTAGCGGCCCGAACCAGGGGAGATGGACGGCGGGATCGGGCCGCCTGCCGCTGACGGCTATCGCCAGCAGCGGAGCTGCGATGGCGACGGTCGTCATGTGCACGATCATATGCGCCGTCAGCGATCCGTCGTTCCAACTCGTCGCAAGAAGCGCCAGCGCAAGACAAAGGGCAAAGATGCCGGCGACAAGAGCAAGGTTCTTCATCTTGCGCAGGCCTCGATAAAAACCAGCGGGACCGATACGAAGATGACCGCGACGAAACTCAGGCCCGACAGCAGCAACGTTGCAAAGCCCTGAAACAGCAACCGGTCTTCCCTCGTCGGTTCGTCATGGGGCGGATCGCCGCTGCCGAAGCCCCATTGCCGCCAGGCGAGCCAGGCGGCACCGAGAATGGCAAGCAGCGCGAAAACCGTCACAATGGACAAGGTAAAGCGGAGCATGCCGAAAGAGAAAGCGATCTCCGATGCTTTCGCGCAATAGACGGCGGCCGCGACATAGCAGACAAGAAAGTGCAGAGCCCAGACGGCCGGCCCGGTAAACAGGGTCCAGAGCGTTTCCACCTCTTTTGGAATCAGGCGCATCTCGTCACCTCAACTCTGGAAACAGGCCCAGCACTCCGAAGGAGGCGAGGGCTGTGATGACCAGGAAGTGCCAATAGAGCACGACATTGTGCAGATCGGCGTCATATTCCGCCGTCAGACGACCCGCAAAACTACTCGCCAGACAATAGAACTGCATGATCACGGCAACGAGGCCATGAAGGACCGTCCAGAGCACGATGACCCAGACGATCGCCGGATAGACATGCGCCGTCGGCTTCATGTCGTACAGATAGGGACCCGCCAGACCGGCGGCGCAGGCGGCAAGTGTGAGGATCGTGGAGGCGAGGAGGCACAGGCGGGCGGATACCATCCTGCCCTTCGAATTGATATATCGCGCAAACAGCATGGCCAGCCAGGCAAGGGCAAATAGCGCGGCCGCCACCAGCGGCCAGAGCCTACCCGGACCCGGCAATCCTGCCGTAAAGTCGGGATGGATCGTCCAGTAGAAAAAATAACCGAACATCAAGCTGGCATAGGCTGTGCCGTCTCCGGCCATGGTGATGAAGACCGCCCACCAGCCGACTGAAGCCGGGCCGGAGGCGTAAAGGGGAACCTGCTTGCCAAGGCCGATATCCCTGAGGTTTTGGCTTGGTATTTCGCCGGTTCCGGTCCAGAGCCAGATCAGGACGGCGGCAAGTGTCACGGCGGCGCATACCGCCGTCAAGATCCACCAATGGAAGGTCAATGCGATGAACACGCCGCCAAGTGCCAAAGCGGAGATTATGGTCAGAAGCGAAGTGCCGCCGACCCGCAGGCATTGCAACGGTTCGGCGTCCAGAACCGACGTCACGAGCGTTTCGCGCCGGCCGTCGGCCGCGTCCGGCAGATAGAACCGGCCCGCCTTGATGCCGTCGATCAGCTCCGGCTGGTCCCAGAGCGGATACCGGCTTTTGATGATCGGAATGGACCGCACGCCCCAATTTTCTTCCGGCTCGCTGATCCACTCCAGCGTTCCGGCATTCCAGGGGTTCATTTCGCCTTTCGGTTCGCGATGTCTAGGACGCAGAATATCGATGACGATGATAGTGACGCCTGCGGCAAAGATGAAAGCGCCGATGGTGGAGACGAGGTTCAGGAGGTTCCAGCCGACATCAGCCGGGTAGGTGAAGACCCGCCGCGGCATGCCCCGCAGGCCGGTCAGGTGCATGGGGAAGAAGGCGGTGTTGAAACCGACGAACATGAGCCAGAAGGCGATCTTGCCCCATCGAGCCGAAAGTTTTTGTGCGTTCACCAGCGGATAATAATAGTAGATTCCGGCAACCACCGGAAACAGCATGCCGCCGATCATCACGTAATGGAGATGGGCGACGACGAAATAGGTGTCATGCGCCTGCCAGTCGAAGGGCGCGAGCGCCACCATGACGCCGGTCAGCCCGCCAATGATGAAGATCGCCAGTCCCCCGGCGCCAAAGAGCATGGGAAGGGAAAAGATCACCCGGCCGGCCAGCATGGTGGCAATGAAGACAAAGATCTGCACCCCGGTCGGGATTGCGACAGCCTCGGATGCCGCCGAAAAGAAGGCCAGTGAAATCTGCGGCAGGCCAGTGGTGAACATATGGTGGACCCAGAGCCCGAAGCTCAGGAACCCCGTGCCGACAGCGGCCAGTACGATCCAGGAATAGCCGACGATCGGACGCTGCGCGAAGGTCGGAACGATCATCGCCATGAGCGCGATGGCGGGCAGGAAGATGATGTAGACCTCGGGGTGGCCGAAAATCCAGAACAGATGCTGCCAGAGCAGCGGATCGCCGCCACGGGCTGCATCGAAGAAAGGCCAGTCGAACATCCGCTCCATCTCGAACAGGATGTCGCCGGCAATCAGCGGCGGAAAGGCGAAGAGGATCATGCCCGCCACGATCAGCAGATACCAGGCAAAGAGCGGCATCATGTTGATCCGCATGCCCGGCGCCCGGCATTTCATGATGCCGACGATGAGCTCGACGGCTGCGGCGATGGAAGCCACTTCGATGAAGGAAAGGCCGAGCAGCCAGATATCCGCGCCGATGCCGGAATATTGTTTGTCGGTGGCAAGCGGCGGATACATGAACCAGCCCGCATTGGGCGCCGCCCCGAAAAATATCGACCCGCAGACGAACACGCCGCCGAGCGCAAAACTCCAGAAGCCGAAAGCCGAAAGCCGCGGAAACGGCAACTCCCGCGCGCCGAGCATGGAGGGCAAGAGGAAGATTGCGACGGCCTCGAAGATCGGAACGGCAAACAGGAACATCATCACGGTGCCGTGCAGCGTGAAGGCCTGGTTGAAGAGATCGGCGGAGAGAAAATCGTTGTCGGGGACTGCCAGTTGCAGGCGCATGAGCAGCGCAAGGATGCCGGCAAACAGCATAAAGATGAAGGCGGCCGATCCATACCACAGGCCGATCTGAGTGTTGTTGACGGAGGTCCAGTAACGCCAGCCTTTTGGATTGGCCCATACGCGCCGAAGTTCCGCTTCCTGGGCGGCGGATGTTTCGGTTGAGACCGAAGCAAGGGGTTCCGTCATTCGAGCCCCCCGAGATAGCGGGCAATTTCTTCGATATCATCTTCAGGAAGCATGTTGAAAGCGGGCATCTTCGCGCCCGGTTTCACCGATGAGGGTGAGCGAATAAAGCGGGCGATGTTCTCCGGCGTGTTGGCAAGCGCACCTGCGCCGATCGAGAGGCGGGCGCCGATCAAGGTGAGATCCGGGGCGGTCTGGCCGGCGATCTGCAGTCCACGGAGCGAATGGCAGGCCACACAGCCATGACGCTGCAGGAGTTGTCCGCCTTCATCCGCAGCGCTTGCCTGGCCATCGATCAGGCGGCTGCGCCAGGCGTTGTAATCG
>NZ_VSZV01000249.1:11914-18090 GCF_008919455.1 Rhizobium sp. PEPV16 | reverse complement strand
ATGCCGATCTGCCCGGCAAGTTTCTCTATCGAGTCACGCCGAAGTTCATGGATGCGGCGGGCGCGCTGACATCGGGTGAGGCGCAGGAGGCGGAGCTGGCGCTGATGCGCGAGACCATTCCCGGCAAGCTCAACGTCGCCTTCACCCGCGGCTTCGTCTCATCGCAGGCCTTCGTGCGCAATTTTGCCCCCGACGCGCCGACGATCATCACGCTGGTGCCGCCGGTTGGCGATGAGGGGCTGGACTTCGTGCCGACGCACGCCGATGCCGAGCGGGCGCTCGCCTGGATGGGCTTCGAGGCGCGGGCCGAAACGCTTGCGCTGCTCGATAAAGCGCGCGACGCCGGCGCCGAGGTGCGCGTCATCGCCTATGATCTCAACCTGCCCGAGGTGGTCACCCGGCTGGAGGCGCTGGGGCCGAAGCTGAAGATCATCATCGACGACAGCGACCGCACCAAGGGCCACGGCCGCCCGAATTCGCCGGAGACGAGGGCGGCGGAACGGCTGATCGCCTCGGCGGGGGCTGCCAATGTCAAGCGCCAGCACATGGCGAACCTGCAGCATCAGAAGTCGATCGCGGTCCGCGGCGGCGGCATTTCGACCGTGCTTTACGGCTCGACCAATCTCAGCTGGCGCGGGCTCTATGTACAGTCGAACAACAGCCTTGCCGTCCACAGCGAAAAGGCGATCGACGATTATTTCACCGCCTTCGAGAGCTATTTCACCGCCAAACGCGCCGAAGACTTCCGCGACTCGCCAAGTTCCGCCGGCTGGATCGATCTCGGCCTTGACGGCGTCGACGCCAAGGTCGCTTTCTCCCCACACAGCGATGCCAATGGCCGGCTCGACGAGATCGGCGCCGATATCGATACGGCAGAGTCCAGCGTGCTCTTTTCGCTCGCCTTCCTCGGCCAGATGACCAGGGGGGCGATCGGCCCGGCGCTCGGCCGCGCGCTCGAACGCCCCGAGGTGCATGTCATGGGCATCGCCGATGCCGAGGTGCGAGCCGGCAATCTCGGCCTCAACGTGCTGACGCCGGACAATCGCCGCAGGGTGGTGCGGGCGGCGGCCCTGACGGGTAACGTGCCGCCGCCGTTTCTGACCGAGCCCTCGGGCCTTGCCGGCGTCGATGGCAACCAGCGCGGCACGCGCATGCACCATAAATTCGTCGTGCTCGATTTCGACAAGCCGACGGCGCGCGTCTATCTCGGCTCCTACAATTTCTCGAACCCCGCCGATGACGAGAACGGCGAAAACCTCGTCGTCGTGCGCGACCGGACGGTTGCGACCAGCTACATGATCGAGGCGCTGAGGATGTACGACCACTACATCTTCCGTGTCGCCTCCGGAGCGAGCGACGGCCCGGCCCGTCCGCTGGAGCTCAAACGCCCGCCTCAACCCGGCGGCACGCCCTGGTTCGAACGCGACTGGACCGACCCCATCCGCGCCCGCGACCGGGAGTTGTTTGCCCGGGCGGAGTAATGTCGCTGGTCACGACGGGTGCGGCATAGGCCGGGGAGCGACCTCGCCATCAGCTGGTTCCTCCACAAGGACCGGTAGCGGGACGATAACGCAGCGCTGCCCGTCCATCGCCAACACACTCTTCTCAAAGTGGAAACATTCCGGGGACGGTTGCGTTGTAGCCCTGCCGGCAGTGCGCCTGACAGGCCGTCTATGAGGAGGCTTATCCATGAAGGTGATGATCGTTGAAGATGAGAATTTTATCGCTTTGGAGCTCGAACGCATTGCGCAAGAGGCCGGACACCAGACCATCGGGCCGGTTTCGACGGTGGAGCAGGCACTCGCCCACGCTCAAAGAAGCGATGTCGCGCTCGTCGATCTCAGTCTCTCCGATGGGCTGAGCGGCGCCCAGCTCGCGCGTCGGCTGATCGACCGCCATGGGGTTGACGTCATCTTCGTGACCGGCAGTCCCGAGAATGTCGGTCACGGTATCGAAGGCGCGCTCGATGTCATCTCCAAGCCCTTTACCGATGAGAGGATCGCCAGCGCCCTCTCGCGGGCGGAGGAGCGACGTAAATACTTCGACAGCAGCAAGGCTGCGTTGTGAACAGCATCAAGGCTGCGTGTTATAAGAAGGAAATCGACGTCGCTCAGGCCGCTACGCCTGCTCGAGGAGAAGTCCGAATGAAATACGCGCTCCTTGCCGTTCTCTTCGCTCTCTCGGCCTGCGCCAGCGCAGGGGATCCGCAGCCTCTTCCCGGCAGCCTCACCTATGGAGGAAAGGTTCTCCGTTCGCCCTATCGTCCGGGAACGGTGGTCAAGAATACCTTTCTCGGCGATTTCGGTTACCGTGTGTTCGAGACCTATGTCGTGCAGCCGGATGGGACGCTCAAGCTCACGTCCCAGAGCACGGGACCGGACTTCCTCTGGCAGTGAAAGAGGCACCGCCTCCTGTCGCGCCGGCGCCACGATCATCTCTGCGGCGGGACGTGGTCAGGCGCATGCGGGGCCGCATGCGCCTTGCCTGTTCAGATCACGTGCGCTTGAACTTTGCGGCCTCTTCGGAACCGCCCGTCGCATTGCCGGCGCTGTAGGAATGCGCGCCGGTGCCGGCGAGTTTGCCGCCGTCGACGATCAGGTATTCGTCGCGGATCGGCCGCTGCTCGAAGAAGCATTCGAGGATCTCGCGCGTGCCGGCGGCATAGCGGGTCTGGGCCGAGAGCGATGTGCCCGAGATATGCGGCGTCATGCCGTGATGTGGCATGGTGCGCCACGGGTGGTCGGCAGGGGCCGGCTGCGGGAACCAGACGTCGCCGGCATAACCGGCAAGCTGGCCGCTTTCGAGCGCACGCGCAATCGAGTCGCGGTCGCAGAGCTTGCCGCGGGCGGTGTTGACGAGATAGGCGCCGCGCTTGAAGTGCTTCAGGGTCTCGTCGTTGATCATATGCTCCGTTTCGGGGTGGAGCGGGCAATTCAACGTCACGACATCGCAGACCTCGTACATTTCCTCAGGCGTCGCATGCCAGGTGAGGCCCAGTTCCTTCTCCACCGTATCAGGCAGGCGATGGCGGTCGGTGTAGTGAAGGTGCACGTCGAAAGGCTTCAGGCGCTTCAGGACGGCAAGACCGATGCGGCCGGCGGCGACCGTGCCGACATGCATGCCTTCGACGTCATAGGATCGCGTGACGCAATCGGCGATGTTCCAGCCGCCTTTCACCACCCACTGGTAGGAGGGGATGTAGTTGCGGACGAGGCCGAGGATCATCATGACGACGTGCTCGGACACGCTGATCGAATTGCAATAGGTAACCTCGGCGACAGTGATGCCGCGGTCGATCGCCGCCTGCAGGTCGACGTGGTCAGAACCGATGCCGGCGGTCAGCGCCAGCTTGAGCTTCGGCGCCTTGGCGATGCGTTCGGCGGTGAGATAGGCCGGCCAGAAAGGCTGCGAGATCACCACGTCGGCGTCGACGAGTTCGCGCTCGAAGGCCGAATTCGGGCCGTCCTTGTCCGAGGTGACCACCAGAGTGTGGCCGTTCGCCTCGAGATATTTGCGAAGGCCGAGTTCGCCCGACACGCTTCCGAGCAGAGTGCCGGGCTGGAAGTCGACGGCCTTCGGCGTCGGCAAGGTCTGACCACCAGGATATTGATCAATCCTCGGCAGGTTGTCACGGGCGTAGGATTTGGGATAGCCGTCGATCGGGTCGTCGTAGAGTACGCACAATACTTTGGCCATGGTCGGTTCCTCTGTTCGAGCAGCCGGAAACACGCCGGAATGCGCTCTTCTCGCATCGCCATTCCATTGTTGCGTTCTGGCAGCGGGTCTCGTCGAATGGGCTCGCGAGCGCGCCGCTGGTGTTTCCTCGAGGCTGCATCCCGTTTTGCCGGGATATCGTTCAACGACCGGATGATTTCATGCCAGGGGGCAGGGCGCAAATGAAAGCTTTGGAACGATTGGTAGGCGTCATCTATCAAGCCGCTTTCAGGCGAGAGCGAAAATCGGCGTCGAAATCGGAATCACGCAGAGCGCTGACCAACGCCTTCGTCATCGGCGATTGCGGTGACCGATCCGACATGACGAGGCCTATCGCCTGTGTGCTGCCGCAATGCCGGCGGCTACCTTTATACGATCACGAAGTCGTCGCTCCCGCCGATCCCCAAGGCGCTCAGCCGTCTGGCGGCCAGCTCGATGAATGCCTTGACCAAAGGCGGCAGGTGCCGGCTGCTGGGATAGACGACATGCAGGCCACCGGCCGGCGTCGTGTAGCCGTCGAGAACCCGGCGCAACCGCCCGTCCTTGATGCAGGCATCGGCGACGCCGTGCGGCAATTGCGCAATGCCGTAGCCGGCGATCGCGGCGGCCATCACCGCCTGCATCTCGTTAGCGGCGAAGCGCCCCGAAACCGCGATCGTTTCCTGACCGTGCGGACCTTCCAGCAGCCATTGCGCCTGGGCGGATTGGCCGGCGATGACGCAGTCATGGCGGGCGAGATCTTCAGGCACATCAGGTGTGCTGCAACGGGCGAGATAATCCGGGCTTGCGCAGAGAAGGCGGTGCGTCGAGCCGAGCTTGCGGGCGATCAGCGTGGAATCCTCGAGGATGCCGGTGCGGAAGGCGAGATCTATACCGCTTTCGACGAGGTTCAGCCTGTCGTCGGTCAGGCGCAGCTCGACGCTCGTCTTCGGGTAAGTCGAAAGAAATTCGAAGATCGCATCCTGGAGGAAGTGGCCGCCGAAGCCGACCGGCGCCGATATGCGGATCGTGCCGGCAGGCTCAGCACGCGCTTCCGCAAGCCGCAGGTTGGCACCTTCGATGGTGCGCAGCGCCTGGCTGCTTTCTTCGTAGTAGAGACGCCCTGAAGCCGTCAGGTTGAGGCTGCGGGTCGTGCGCTGCAGCAGCCGCACGCCGAGTTCGCGCTCAAGCGCGGCGATACGGCGGCTGACCGTCGTCTTCGGCATTCCGAGCAAGCGCGCGGCGGCGGTGAAGCTGCCCGCTTCGGTGACGCGGGCGAAGATCATGATATCGTTGAGATCGATCATTGTAGCCTATGAGGGTACGATGTTTCCCAACTATAGGCCATTATGGTTCAATACGACAGGCCTTACCTTTGCTGCATCAGTCACAACAAGGAGCAGACAGATGAGCAATACACGAAGCGTTCTGGTCACCGGCGCCACAGGCCAGCAAGGCGGCGCGGTCGTCCGGGCATTGATCGCGCGGGGACATCGGGTCAAGGCGATCTCACGCAAGCCTGATAGTGACGGCGCCAAGCGGCTGGCCGCGGCAGGGGTCGAAGTCGTCGCCGGCGATCTTAATGACGGCGCTTCCGTGGCGAAGGCCGCAAGCGGCGTCGACACGATGTTTCTGATGGGCAACAGCTATGAGGCCGGAGTGGAAGCGGAGACCCGCCAGGGCATCATCGCCGCCGATGCGGCGAAGGCCGCCGGCATCGGCCACCTGATCTATTCCTCCGTCGGCGACGCCGACAAGAAGACCGGCATTCCGCATTTCGACAGCAAGTATCTGGTCGAGAAGCACGTGGCTGGCCTCGGCATCCCCTATACGATCAGCGCACCCGTCGCCTTCATGGAGAACACCGTGGCGCCCTGGGCGATCGACGGGCTGTGCCAGGGCGTCTATGCCGCAGCTCTGCCGCCCGCTCGCGTGCTGCAGCAGATCACCATCGATGACATCGGCGCTTTCATCGCGGCACTGGCCGAGCGGCGCGAACAGGTGTTCGGCAAGCGTTTCGACATCGCGGGCGACGAGTTGTCGGGCGAGCAGCAGGCGAAGATCCTCACCGAGGCGCTCGGCCGTCCGATCGTTTACCGGGAGCTGCCGATCGCGGCGATACGGCAGCAGAGCGAGGATACGGCGCTGATGTTCGAATGGTTCGACCGTACCGGCTACGACGCCGATATCGCCGCCCTGCGCCGCGATTTTCCCGATGTCGGCTGGCACAGCTATGCCGACTGGGCGAAGGGGTTCAACTGGAGTGTTCTTAGCAAGCCGGCTGGGTGAGCTAGCCGCCGTGTTGGCGATGTCGCCGCTTGTTGATATTTGGTGAGGGCCGATCGACCGGCGTTTGCCTCACGGCAACTTCGTACGAGGGGCGTTAGAGGGCAAGTCGGAGGCGAGGCGTCTACTTCTCATCCTTCATTCCAGTGACGGGCACAGGAATGAGGGAGGTTGGGGTTGACGCTCTTGCCAAGCCC
>NZ_VSZV01000249.1:8076-11902 GCF_008919455.1 Rhizobium sp. PEPV16 | reverse complement strand
GTTGATCCGTCGAGGCTTCGCCCTATAGGCTGCGCGCCTTAGGATAAGGGATGTTGGATGCCGGGCTCTCCGCCGCGGCAGGGCAAGAGGTGCGCCCCCCAGGGCATCTGGACTTGCCCGTCTGACCGCCGGCGCTTGGGAGAAGTCCGCTTGCACAGTCGCCAGCGAACGCTAGTATTCAATCGAAGACCTGTGTCCTTGAGGGAGGAGGCTTCGATGCCGTCGAGTTTCAATGTCGAAAGTGCCGATGGTTATGAACGGCTGATGGGGCGCTGGAGCAGGAAGCTGGCGCCGATGCTCATCGATTTCGCCGGTCTCGCGGATGGCGACCGGGTGCTCGATGTCGGCTGCGGCACCGGCAGCCTGGCGTTCACGCTGGCGGAAACGCCGGGCCTGCAGGAGATCGTCGCCGTCGACTATTCGCCGGTCTTCGTCGAGGCCGCAACGCGGCGCAACACCGATCCGCGCGTATCGATCCGGCAGGCCGATGCCTGCGCGCTTCCCTTCGAGGATAACCGCTTCGACAGGGCGATGTCGCTGCTCGTGCTGCATTTCGTGCCGGAAGCGGGAAAGGCGGTATCCGAGATGCGCCGTGTGGTGCGCCCGGGCGGCGTGGTCGCGGCCGCCGTCTGGGACCATTATGGCGGCATGTCCGGCATGCGGATGATGTGGGATACGGTGGCAATGCTGGATGAAAATGCGCTGGCCCTGCGACGCAGATATTGTTTCCAGCCGATGATGCGGCCGGGGGAAATGAAGGAAAGCTTCATCGCGCAGGGGCTTGCCGACGTCGAGGAAACCTCGCTGCTGATCCGGATGGAATACCTCTCCTTCGAAGACTACTGGGACCCGATCGCCGCCGGCGAGGGACCGCTCGGCAAGTATGTCGCGGGGCTGGACCCGGCGAAGCGAACGGCTGTGGATGCCGCCGTCAGGGCGGCATATGAGGCCGGCGAGCCGGATGGATCGCGGTCGTTTGCGGCGGTTGCTTGGGCGTGTCGGGGCAGGGTGGCGGACTGATTAGCGGGAGCGCCACCTCCTCTAAAGGGAGAATCGTGCTGCTCCCTCTTCTCCCCAGCGGGGAGAAGGTGGCCCGAAGGGTCGGATGAGGGGGGCGGCACGGTACACCTTTGCTTGCCTTCGCTTACGCTCAGTGCATTCGCGGCTTTGCCGCTCGCCCCCTCATCGCCTCGCTATTGCTCCGGCACTTCTCCCCGCTGGGGAGAAGAGGCAGGCAGCGGCCCGCATGTGCCAACGTGAAAGGCAGGGTGCTGGAAGGTGTACGCCTTCCAATATGGCGCTGGAGTGCCACCCGATCACGGCAATCGTGATGGAACAGGGGCAGCATTGCTGACGTTATCGCCCGCTGTCTCCGGCTGCAAACGCTGCCGTAACAGTATCACCCGCCCGTTTCGGGCACCCCTTCCGACGGCATCCGGAATTGCCCGCCTCGCCGCCGCTTTCGGACGGAGGAATATCAGATGTCCGCTTTGGAAAGCCTGCGCCGGCTGACGCCGCAGCAGCGCAACAC
This sequence comes from Rhizobium sp. PEPV16, assembly GCF_008919455.1. Taxonomy (NCBI): domain Bacteria; kingdom Pseudomonadati; phylum Pseudomonadota; class Alphaproteobacteria; order Hyphomicrobiales; family Rhizobiaceae; genus Rhizobium; species Rhizobium sp. PEPV16. Next base: position 10,371 of record NZ_VSZV01000249.1, on the reverse strand, counting down.
CGTCATCGCCAGCTATCTCGGCTGGACGCTCGACGCTTTCGATTTCTTCATTCTCGTCTTCGTTCTCAAATATATAGCCGAGGAATTCCACACCGACGTTCCCGCCGTCTCGGTGGCGATCTTCCTGACGCTTGCCATGCGGGCGCTCGGCGCGCTGGTCTTCGGGCTGGCGGCTGACCATTACGGGCGTCGCATCACGCTGATGGCTGACGTGCTGCTCTATTCGCTGTTCGAGTTCCTGACCGGCTTCTCCACCGGGCTCACCATGTTCCTTGTGCTCAGGGCGCTCTACGGAATCGCCATGGGTGGCGAATGGGGCGTCGGCGCTTCCCTTGTCATGGAGACGGTGCCGGAGGAAAGCCGCGGCATCGTCTCGGGCATCCTGCAGGCCGGCTATCCCTCCGGCTATCTGATCGCCTCGATCGTGTTCTTCCTGCTCTTTCCTGTCATCGGCTGGCGCGGCATGTTCTTTGTCGGCGCGGTGCCGGCGCTGCTGGTGCTCTACATCAGGCGCAATGTCGAGGAGAGCCCGGCCTTCCTGAAGCGGCAGGCCGAAGGGCGCCGGCCGTTCCTGACGGTCTTGCGCGAGAATATTCCACTGTTCATCTGGGCGGTGCTCCTGATGACGGCGTTCAATTTCTTCAGCCACGGCACGCAGGATATCTACCCGACCTTCCTCGAGACGCAGCGCAACTATTCGAGCTACACGGTTGGCGCGATCGCCATCGTCTACAATATTGGGGCGATCTGCGGCGGGCTGTTCTTCGGCGCACTGTCGCAGCGGATCGGGCGCAAAAAGGCAATCGTCATCGCCGCGTTGATCGCCGTGCCCGTCGCGCCGCTCTGGGCCCATGCGCCCGGGCCGGTGCTGCTCGCCATCGGCGCCTTCCTGATGCAGTTCTTCGTCCAGGGCGCCTGGGGCATCGTGCCGGTGCATCTGAACGAGCTGTCGCCGGACGAGGTGCGCGGCACATTCCCCGGCTTTGCCTACCAGCTCGGCAACCTGCTGGCCTCGGGCAATGCGACGCTGCAGGCAGGGCTCGCCGCTCGCTGGGACGGCGACTATGCCTATGCGCTCCTGATCGTCGCGGCAGTCGTGGCGCTCATCGTCGCGGTCCTTGCCGGCTTCGGCTACGAGAAGAAGGATGTCCGCTTCGGCACGGAGGAGGCCGAGGAACCGCATGGCGCGGTTCCCAGCGCCTGACTTCTTTTCGATGGAGGCCGCGCCAAAGGCGCGGCCTCCTTTGCGCTGCTCAATAAGGTGCTTGAAGGTAGGCCCTTCGCCTCCGGCGGCGGCTACCACGAATAGGCGCCAGCCTGCGGTAAATTCGTGGCCTGTTTTGCTTGGTCCGTGCTTCAATGGGGCGGCTTGCCTCCAGGGTCGTTACGACTTTGCAGGCGCAGATGCGATCGTAATAGACCTGTCCTTTCCACTCGACGAACGGCAACAGCCACCAGGCCATGGCCGCAACTGTCAGCAGAACATAGTATCCTGTCCCGCCATCGTCGGGGATCGTATATCCGTCGCGCATCATGCGCAGCAACGTGTCGAAGTCTTCCGTGGGAAGAATTGGAAGCAGCGAAAACACGAACGCGGTAACGCTGAAAAAGAGGTTAGGACTGAATTTCAGGAACTCGCGTTTGAATGTAGTGCCGATGCCGGGATTTTGCCCATCGACAGACTGGACCTTCAAGCCCGCGAACAACTTTCCGATAGTGCGTCGGCCATTCGCAGAGAAGTAAGCGAACGCCCACGCGACTAGCACGGTGTTTGCTACGCCTGACACTAGGATTGAATACGCGGGCAACGGTGTGGTCACCGGATTGTTGTGTGCGTCGAGAGGAAAGGTCGGCATATCATTCCAGACCCAATGTTCTGTATCTTCCGCAGCACCTGTCCGCAGGTATCTCTGCTTTCCTAAAGCGATTTGCGTTACTTCGCAGATTGAGGTCTCGCGGTACTCGTTTCCTCTCAATGGCCATCCGGCATCAATTCGCTGCGCAAGCTGGTCTGGGACCGTCACGCCGCACCAAGTAGATGCCCAGCCAGGGAAACGGAAATCTAAGTAGAATGTTGCTGAAATGTGGGAGACGACTAACAGGATGACTGCCTGGAAGATGATAAGATCGATGGTGAAAGCTTCGAGGCGTCGCCAAAAATATCGAGGAGGCAAAGTAACGGGCTGCGGTATTTCGGCGGTGTAAGTCATATGCTCCCCAAAACATCGATGCCATCTGGTCCGGCGCAAAGATACTTTTCAACATTAAGTAGCAAATTTCGCCATAATTGATACA
>NZ_VSZV01000249.1:0-7984 GCF_008919455.1 Rhizobium sp. PEPV16 | reverse complement strand
GGGACTTGCGGCCGAAAAACGGCGTGATAGGTAGGGCCCGCCGGTATCTCGCCGGATCGACCGTTCCCTCCACAGCCCCGAGTTACCCATGCCGTTTTCTCCTGCCGCCGTCTGGCCCGTCGTCATGCTGTTTGCCTCCAACATTTTCATGACATTCGCCTGGTACGGGCATCTCAAGCACAAGAGCAGCGCGATCTTCCTCGCCATCATCGTCAGCTGGGGCATTGCCTTCTTCGAATATTGCCTGGCGGTGCCGGCCAACCGGATCGGTTCGGCGGTCTATACGACGGCGCAGCTGAAGACGATGCAGGAGGTGATCACGCTGATCGTCTTTGCCGGCTTCTCGATCTTCTGGCTCGGCGAGAACCTGACCTGGAACCATGCGATCGGCTTCGCCCTGATCGCAATCGGGGCATCCTTCATCTTCCGCGCATAAACTTTAGCCTTTTCAATAGATTACAAATTGTTCATGTCTGGATATCGCCGCATTTCCTACAGATTGCGGTCGCAATCAGCTGGCAGCCTGTCACCTTCTAGTGAATAGGAGGTGAGCGGTCATGAGCCTGTCTTTCCCGACGATGGCGGCGATCCGGTTCGGCTATGGTTTCCGGCCGGGCGAGGCGCCGCCGGATAGCAAGGACGATCTCATCGGCCAGCTGCGCATGGGGGTGGCGGCAACGCCGGATTTTCCCCTTGGCGGCCCCGACATGCGCCGCCAGGCAATTCTCAGCCTGCAGGCGCAGTTGAAGCAGATCCGGCAGGATGCCAAGACGGTGACCGACGATACGACGCAGCGCGATATGCGCAAAGGGGTCCAGCGCCAGGCGCAGCAGCAGTTTCAGCACGATGCGAACCTGCGGCTGATGCAGGCGGTGTTGTCGCCGTACGGCTTCTACGAGAGGCTTTCGACCTTCTGGACCGATCATTTCTCCACCAGCGCCAATAAGAGCCTGCCGATGCGCCTCATCGTGCCGCTCTACGAGGCCGAGGCGATCCGGCCGTTCATATCAGGCAGGTTCGGCGATCTCTTGCGCAATGCCACCGCCCATCCGGCCATGCTGATCTATCTCGACCAGGCGGATTCGCTTGGGCCGGATTCGCCCGGCGGCATGAAGCGCAACAAGGGGCTGAACGAAAATCTCGGCCGCGAACTGCTGGAGCTGCACACGCTCGGCGCCGGCAGCGGCTATAGCCAGGCGGATGTCACGGCGGCGGCCATGGTGCTGACGGGGCTCACCATCGACCGCAAGGATATGGACATCGCGTTCCGGCCGAATATTTCGGAGCCCGGGACACATGAGGTGCTTGGCATCGGCTATGGCGGGCGCAGGCGTTCGCGCGATGATTATCTCGACATGCTCGACGATCTGGCGCTCCACCCGAAGACAGCGGCGCATATCAGCCGCAAGCTCGCGGTGCATTTCATCGCCGACCAGCCTGACGAAGGCATGGTGTCCGAGATGGCCGAAGCCTGGAAGAAGACGGACGGCGATCTGACTGCCGTCTACACCGCCATGCTCGATCATCCCGCCGCCTGGCGCGACGAGGGCGCCAAGGCGCGCCAGCCCTTCGATTATATCGTCACCGGCCTGAGGGCGCTGAATGCGGGGCCGGTCAACGGCGTCGTCGGCAGCTTCCTGGCGGCAAACCAGCAGGGCACGGACGAGGGTGACATGGCGGCGAATACGCCCGGCATGGCTGGATCGCCGGTGACGACCGAACCCGCCGGCGAGGCAAGGGAGACGCGCCTCAAAGCCTTCCGGACGGCGCGGGCGCTGGGGCAGGGGGCACTCAGGCGCATGGGCCAGCCGACCTGGCTGCCGCCGAGCCCGGCCGGTTTCGAGGAAGGTTTCTCCGCCTGGATCACCGGCAGCCAGCTCGCCGAGCGGTTGGCCTGGGCAAGGCGGGCCGCAGCCCAGTTCGGCCGGGACGAGGATCCGCGCGAATTCCTGAAATCGACACTTGCCGATGCCGCCCGCGACGAGACGATCCGCGTGGTGTCGCAGGCGCCGAACAAGATCAGCGGGCTGACGCTGGTATTGGCATCGCCCGAATTCAATCGCCGCTAAGCAGACCTTCGTTGGCAAGCCAACGCTTCGTCTGCTTAGCTCCTTTGTTTTGTCGCAGGTTCTGGCCGGAAAACCGTTGGACACTTTTCCTGAACCTGCTTAGGAGGCCACGCCCATGACGCTGCCCATCAACCGGATTTCGCTATCGCGCCGCGGTTTTCTGACCTCTGCCTGCTGTCTTGCCGCTGCCCCCGTCTTCACGCCGGTCACCTTCGCGGCGATGCCGGGTGACAACCGTTTTGTCACCATCGTGCTGCGCGGCGCGATGGACGGGCTGGATCTGGTGCAGCCCTATGGCGATGCCGGCTTTGCGGCGCTCAGGCCGACACTGGCGCTTACGCCCGATACCGGGCTTCTCGATCTCGACGGGCATTTCGGCCTCAATCCGGCGGCCGCCGAGCTGCTGCCGCTCTGGAAAAGCCGCGAGCTCGCCTTCGTGCATGCGGTGTCGACGCCCTATCGCGACCAGCGCAGCCATTTCGACGGGCAGGACATGCTGGAATCCGGCGGCGAACATGTCGCCGAGGAAAAGACCGGATGGCTGACCCGGGCGCTTGCCGTCATTCCGCGCTCGGATGCGCGCAAGGCAATCGACATCAATACCTCGACGGAGCTGATCCTCTCCGGACCGAACAATGTCGACGTCTGGGCGTCGGATTCCAATCTGGCGCCGGCGCGCGACGAGATGCAGTTCCTGGCGCGGCTCTATGCCGGCGATCCGCCGTTCGCCGAGGCGCTTGCCGAGGCGACGCGGGCCAATAGCGCCTCGATGATGGTCGAGCCGGAGGGCCAGCGCGGCGCAAAGATCGCCGATGTGGCGGCGCTTGCGGCCAACATGCTGAAGGGCGATTACCGCATCGCCAGCTTCTCGATATCAGGCTGGGACACGCATATCGGCCAGGCCGGCCAGTTCAAACGACCGGTGCAGGACCTTTCGCAGGCGATCAATATGTTGAAGACCACGCTCGGGCCCGAGATCTGGGCAAAGACGGTGGTGCTTGCCATGACCGAGTTCGGCCGCACCGTGCGCCAGAATGGCTCAGCCGGCACCGACCACGGCACCGGCGGCTGCGCGCTGCTATCAGGCGGCGCCATCAACGGCGGCCGCATCCTCGGCCGTTGGCCGGGCATCGGCGACGGTCAACTGCTCGACGACCGCGATCTGATGCCAACCGCCGACGTGCGCGAGCTTGCGGCAGCGATGCTCTACCGGCAGTTCGATGTGAGTGCGGATGATTTGACCGGGAAGATCTTTCCGGGACTGGGGTTTGATAAAGGGTCGCAGTTTCTTAGGGTGTGAGCGGCGGGGCCGCGAATGCGCGGAGCGTAAGCGAAGGGCAAGAATAAGGTCCTCTCCTGGCTGGCCAAGGAGCTTGCCGCTTCCCGGCCCCTCGCATGGCTCAGGGCGTTCGACGTTTGCAATCGATTCACCGGATCGATTGCTCCCGCTTCGCGGGACCACGTCTCACCCCAGCACATCATAAAGCCTGAAGATGAAGCTGACTTGGTAGATCAGATTGGCGAGGATGAAGGCTGCGTGGAAGCGGCGGTTGGGGGTCCAGGCGGCGATGGCGCAGAGGAGGATGTAGATGATGTTGCGAGCTGGATATTCCCAGCCGAGCGAGAGGATGCGCTCATGGCCCTTGATCGCCGTGTCGAGGATATCGATGGCGTAGGTGAGGCCGAGGATGCCGAAGAACCATTTGCGCCGCGAGATGAAATATTCCTCGTAGCCGCCATATTCGTCGAGCGAGGCCGGAAAGAGCAGGGCGCAGAGCAGGAAGAACAGACTGCAGAAGCAGATGAGGAAGAGATAGATGCCGAAGCCGATCGCCGGCACCGCCTGCAGGCGATATTCCCACCACCAGATATGGATGATGAACAGGAACATCGACAGCGCCCAGCCGAGATGGATGGGATAGACCTTGGCCTTGGCGGGATGCTGGACGATGCCGGCAAGGCCGGTGAGTACTCTCGCGAGTGAAAGGCTGATGACCATGCCCATCACCACCTTGATGTGAAGGAAGACCTCCGGCGAGCTGACCGTTTCCATGCTTTCGATCCTTAGGCTGTCACTCCTCGAGGACTTGCTTGGGTTTGCCCTCTTCGTCGAGCGCCACCATGATGAAGGTGCCAGCTGTGACCTTTTCCATCTTGGCGTAACGTGCGCGGTGCGCCCAGGCTTCGACGCAGAGCGTGATCGAGGTGCGGCCGACACGGTCGATACCGGTATAGACAGACAAGGTGTCGCCGATCTTGACCGGCAGCTCGAAGGCCATCTCCTTGACGGCGGCGGTGACGACGCGGCCCTTGGCGCGCTCGGCAGCGCGGATGCCGGAGGCAAGGTCCATCTGCGCCATAACCCAGCCGCCGAAGATATCGCCGGCCGGATTGGCGTCACCGGGCATGGCAAGCGTCCTCAGCGTCAATTCGCCTCTCGGCTTGGCGGCATCGGTCATCAAGGGTTCTCCATCTGGTGCGGGCCATGGGCCGGCGATTCACTGCGAAGCACCCTAGTGCAAGGTCAACGCGTGTAAAAGGCGGGAAGGCTGGGCGTGGCCGGCCGGTGGCGGGGTGCACTTGTTTGGGTGAGTTGCCGTTGACCCGAAAGGTGCATACATAATGAGTTGCACTGTTGCCGCTTCTCGATTTCTCTTCTTGAGGAAGAAGTTCGCTGGTTATTGGATAATGACAAAGTTGCATGGAATAGAATATTGGGGTTTCTATATTGGGTTCGGCAATTTATAAGTTAATTGGTATATACTCATTGGTATTGATTTGGATTTCTTATGGATTAGTAGGATATCTATATTATCAATTCACAGGAATACACATCGAACTTAAAAATCAAAACTGCGATGCGAGCGCGTTTGGTATAGCGCTGATCTGGTTCATGATTTCGGGAATTTCGCTGTTGCTTCATGTGGTAACGGGATATCTATATTACTCTTCTAGAGGAGAAGGCCCACATGGGCCTGTTCCTAAGCCTGGACAGAGGCCAAAATCTGATGTCAAGCGGTGCATTCCTTACGTATCGGATTGGGGGCTAGCGATATGCTTGTTCTTCCCATTCGCGCTTTCCTTTCCAAGGTGCTAAGCCAGCAATCTCACATCGCAATCTCGTTTCGCTTTCAGCGGCAGCCTGGTTCGCGCGCTCCAGCTCGTGCCAATGCGATGCCAAAGCACGAGCCGCATGGATAGCCTTTGACTTTCAAAAAATATCAGGCGAGATTTCGCAATGTCGAGCGTTATAGCGGAGCAATGAGTGTATTCGGACTTAGGTGTCTACGTGTTGCTCTGCGTAATCGCGGTCTCGGTGGCAGCTCATTTTTCCACGCTCCGGAGCGGTCGCTGGCAGATACAGACTCGTTTCTCCGGGCAGCGATCTGAGCTTCGCCGGAGCGAGCATCCGATTTTATTCTGGCTGCTCACCTTCTTATTCTTCTGCGGGGTTCCGCGTCTCATGGGCGGCCTGTTGGCAGAAGGTGGTTTGGCTGTCAAAGCTGCTGAATCGTGCTGTGTAGCGGAGCAAGGCGTCTCGAGGTTGCCTGCGGCAGGCCGGCGGTGGTAAAAATATGGCGGCTCGCGCCGATTTAAATCTCATTTGATTTCAATTGGTTGAATTTCGCGACCGCCGCCTTCCCTTACGTTATTTAACGCGACTCTAATTAAGCTTTACGCTCCAGTAATTCCGGCAATTCAGAATGCGATCGATCTCAAATATAAGAATCGCCGGGAACCTCATGCGCAACGTCAAGATTTCCACCCGACTTTACTGCCTCGTCGCATTCACGCTTGCCGTGCTTGCGGCGACGATGGTCTTCTTTCTGAACTATTCCTATTCCGAGCTGGAAGCGGAGCGGAAGGCGGGGCTGGCGCAGATGGATGCGACGGCGCTCGGCATCTTCGACAAATATTACAAGATGGAGCAGGCGGGCACGATGACCCGCGAACAGGCGCAGGCGGCCGCCAAGGATGTGATCGGCGCGATGCGCTACGGCGCCGACGGCTATTTCTGGATCAATGACATGCATCCCAAAATGGTGATGCACCCGATCAAGCCGGCGCTTGATGGTACGGATATCTCGCAGATGAAGGACCCGACCGGCAAATTCCTGTTCGTCGAGTTCGTCAACAAGGTGAAGAAGGACGGCAAGGGTTTTGTCGACTATCTCTGGCCGAAGCCGGGCGCCGATGAGCCGGTGCTGAAATATTCCTATGTCGCCGGGTTCGAGCCATGGGGCTGGATCGTCGGCACCGGTGTCTACGCGGATGATCTTGCCGCGCTCTATCGCCAGAACGCGATGTGGGCCGCACTGCTCTGCCTGTTTGGCGGCGCCGCCACGATTGCCATCGCTTATGCCATCGTGCGCAGCGTGACAGTGCCGATCGCCCGGCTGAAAGCGGCGATGAATGCGATTGCGGCCGAAGAAGCATCGGTGGAGATCGCCGGCAGCGACCGTCGCGACGAGATTGGCCAGATGGCCAAGGTGCTGCTGGTGCTGCGCGATTCCGTCGACGAGCGTAGCGCGCTGCGCGGGCGGGAAGACGAAAGACAGCAGCAGATCGAGGAAGAGCGCCGCGGCAACGAGGCAAGCCTGCGTTCCGCCTCCGAACGGCAGAACCGCGCGATGCAGGCGCTTGGCGTCGGCCTGGAGAAGCTTGCGGGCGGTGACCTGACGGTTGCGATCGGCGATATCGGCGAGGATTACGCCAAGTTGAGGGGCGATTTCAACGCCGCCGTCGACGCGCTGAACGGCGTCATCCATGCGATCGCCGAATCGAGCCGCGTCGTCAACGACAGCGCTTCCGACATCAGCGAGGCGACCGGCAATCTGTCGAAGCGGACGGAGCAGCAGGCAGCCGCACTCGAAGAAACGGCGGCAGCGCTCGACGAGATCACCGCGACGGTCAAGACCGCATCCGAACGGGCGAACGAGGCGCGCGAGATGGTGGCCGAGACCAAGGCGAGTGCCGGAAAATCCGGCGAGATCGTCCGCAATGCGGTGACGGCGATGGGCCGGATCGAGGATTCGTCCAACCGCATCGGTCAGATCATCTCGGTCATCGACGAAATCGCTTTCCAGACGAACCTTCTGGCGCTGAATGCCGGCGTCGAGGCTGCGCGGGCGGGCGAGGCGGGCCGCGGCTTTGCCGTTGTCGCCCAGGAAGTGCGCGAACTCGCCCAGCGGTCCGCCAACGCGGCCAAGGAGATCAAGGAGCTGATCAGCCGGTCAGCAACTGAGGTCCAGGGCGGGGTGGCGCTGGTGCGCTCGACGGGCGAGGCGCTGCTGGAAATCGAGGCACTGGTCAACCAGGTCAACGATCACGTCGCCTCGATCGCGACGGCGGCGCGCGAGCAGTCGACCGGGTTGAACGAGATCAACGGTTCCGTCAATCACATGGACCAGATGACGCAGCAGAATGCCGCGATGGTCGAGGAGACGACGGCGGCAAGCCGCACGCTTGCCGACGAGAGCACTCAGCTGAAGACGCTGCTTTCGAATTTCCGCCTGCGCGGGGAGCCGCCGCCAGTGGCCCGATACACACGGGCAGCGTGAGAAAACGGAGAGATCAAAGGCCGGGAAACCGGCCTTTTTCATTTCCGTCGCGTTCAGATTGTGCCGGTAAGTTTTCATTCACCGTTTTTAATTAAAATTGGAGTGAGTTTTTTCGGTCACTGCCCAGCCAGCCTGTGGAAGCGATAAGAGTATGGCGTTTGTTTCCTTTCCTCGGCGATCCCTTTTGCCCTTGCTGCTTTCGGCGGCGCTGACGACCTGTTCGATCAGTGATGGGCTGGTGCCGCCGGCCAATGTCGACAACGGCACCAGGGTCAGCTCGATCTCGCCGTCGCGGGGGGCAGCGCGCATGGCCCCTGCCGTGCGCATGGCGCCGGTGGAGAGCCAGGCCTCCTA
>NZ_VSZV01000285.1:0-24467 GCF_008919455.1 Rhizobium sp. PEPV16 | reverse complement strand
TCATCGGATGGTCTCTTTAGTTGGAAGCCGGGAGCTGTTCACGCACCGGAGTGATGCGGTCACCGTCGCGGACATAGGCGCCCGCCTTGGCCACGACCTCGTCGCCGGTCTTCAATCCATTGACGATCTCGACATAGGCACCGTCCTGGATGCCGGTCTCGACCTTGGCGTATTTCACCACGCCATCCTCGACCCTGCGAGCAGAGGAGCCCTCGTTGCTGGTCAGCACGGCGGTCAGGGGAAGCGAGACGCCCTCAGTCTCGCGCACGATGATCTCGGCGCTGCCATACATGCCGGAGCGCGCCTTGCTGTCGTCGTCGATGGAGATATGGACGAGACCGAGGCGGGTGACCGGATCGACGGTGGGCGAGACCAGGCGCACGGCGCCGGACAGTTTCTCGCGGCTGCCGGAGAGCGAAATCGTAGCCTTCTGACCGGCCACGACTCTCACGATATCGCTTTCGGCGACTTCGGCGACGAGTTCGATATCGCCGTTACGAATGATGGTGAAGAGCGGGTCGCCGTTGCCGGCGGCGATGGCGCCGACCTTGGCGTTCTTCGCTGAGATCGTGCCCGAGACCGGCGTCTTTACATCGGTGCGTGCCAGTTTCAGATCGGCATCGGCGATCTGGCTGTCGAAGACCTTGAGATCGGCTACGGAAACTTCGATCGCCTGTTCGGCGGAAGATACGCGGGCATTGGCTGCGGCGGCCGTCGCATCGGCCTGTTCGACCTGTGCGGTGGAGACCGTACCCTTCTTGCCCATTTCCTGGGCGCGGGCCTGCTGCTGTCTTGCCTGTTCGGCGTTGGCCTGCGCCTCGATGAGCTGAGCGCGTAACTGGGCAAGGCTTGCCTCACCCTTGGCTCTCGTCGCCAGCATCTGGCTCTTCTCCAGGATCAGCGCGTCCTCGTTCAGCGTGGCGAGCGTGCTTTCCGCCTGCACCTTGTCGCCGACATCGGCTTTCAGCGTGCGGATAGAGAGGCCTTCGACCTGCGGTTGGATATAGACTTCTTCGACGGGTTTGACCGTACCCGTGCCGATTACGCGGTCGACGAGGGTTCGGTTCGTCGCCTGGGTGACAACGATCGCCGGCAGGTTCTGCTGCGGTTTTGCGACCGGCGTCTCCTGCGAAAAAGCGGCGGATGCGGCGAGAGCCGCCGCAAAAAGGGTGGAGGCGCCTAGAATTCCAATCGGCTTGCGTGCCATGCGTCTTCGTCCAATCTTATGATAAGGTTGGCCGAACTCGAGCGTCTGCCACTCAGCGCGCGATCAGGCCACTGCCCTTCCTGCATTCTCAGAGGTATCCGCCGATCCTTTGCCGTCTTCATCCCTCGCCGGCAAATTCGGCTTGTAGGTGGTATCGATTTGCTCGATCTACAAGTCCGGCAGAAAACAATTCCCCATTAGGCGATATTAATTACCATTCCGAAGTCAATCAATCACCGCAAGGTTATGTCAACATTACGAAGATTGATCACGCTCATCCCTAAGACGTTTGACGCCCGATAAATGCGACAGTTGCAAGGCATTTTTTTCGGTTGCTGGATGCAGATGATTTAAGGCCGACTGACCGGAAATCTGAATCAGCGTCTAAATCAAATAGATAGAGAATGTCGTCCGAATACCGCGGACACTTTTTGGCATCATGCTCTAGAAAAAGACGAAACGCGCGGGAAATCTCCCGCGCGTTTCGCTTCGCAATCTCGCCGAATTATTTGGAAGCGGCGTCGGTGATGTCGTGCGTCCAGGCGCCTGACGGCTCCTTGCTGATGATCTTCTGATCGAGCAGCGCCTTTGCCGTGCGCGCATAGAGCGCCTCGTCCAGCTTGCCGGAGCTGTCGCCGACCAGCTTGGCGACTTCGCCCATCATGCGCTTCTGATGGTTGTCGTCCTGGCCGCCATTGTCCATGACGATCTCGGCGGCTTCGTCGGGATTCTCGGTGGCATATTTCCAGCCCTTCATCGAAGCGCGGACGAACTTGACCATCTTCTCCTTGAAGGCCGGGTCTTTCAGCTTGTCTTCCATCGCATAGAGGCCGTCTTCGAGAAGGTCGTTGCCCATTTCAGTGTAGTTGAAGACCGTCAGTTCTTCCGGCTTGAAGCCGGCATCGATCGCCTGCCAGTATTCGTTATAGGTCATGACGGAGATGCAGTCGGCCTGCTTCTGGACGAGCGGCTGCACATCGAAGCTCTGCTTCAGCACTGTGACGCCGTTCGGCCCGCCTTCGGTCGACAGGCCGAGCTTGTTCATCCAGGCGAAGAAGGGATACTCGTTGCCGAAGAACCAGACGCCGAGCGTGTGGCCCTTGAAGTCGGCTTCGGTCTTGACCGGGCCGTCCTTGCGGCAGACCATTTCCAGGCCCGACTTCTGATAGGGCTGGGCGATGTTGACGAGCGGGACGCCCTTTTCGCGGGCAACCAGGGCACCGCCCATCCAGTCGACGATGACATCGGCGCCGCCGCCGGCGATCACCTGCTCAGGAGCGATATCGGGACCGCCCGGCTTGATCTCGACGTCGAGGCCTTCTTCCTTGTAGAAGCCCTTGTCCTTGGCGACGTAATAACCGCCGAACTGGCTCTGCGTGACCCATTTCAGCTGCAGCACCACCTTGTCGGCGGCCATCGCATGGGCCGCTGCAAGCGACATCGCGCTCGCCATCATTGCAACCATCAACTTTCTCATTTTCTTATCCTTACCCTCTGAAGTTATGCCCGGACCCGTTTCTGGAGCCCGCGCGCGCCTAGCCACCACGGATAGACGGATGCCAGAACGTCACCGCCCGTTCGGTCAGGGCGATGATGCCATAGAAGATCGAGCCGGCCAGCGCCGCGACGGCGATTTCCGCCCAGACCATGTCGACATTCATGCGGCCGATCTCGGTGGAGATACGGAAGCCCATGCCGACGATCGGTGTCCCGAAGAATTCCGCAACGATGGCACCAATCAGCGCCAGCGTCGAGTTGATCTTCAGTGCGTTGAAAATGAAGGGCATTGCCGCCGGAAGCCTGAGTTTCAACAGCGTCTGCCAATAGCCTGAGGCATAGGTGCGCATCAGGTCGCGCTCCATGCTGCCGGAGGCGGCAAGGCCGGCGACGGTATTCACCAGCATCGGGAAGAAGGTCATGATGATGACGACGGCGGCCTTTGACGGCCAGTCGAAGCCGAACCACATGACCATGACAGGGGCGACGCCGATGATCGGCAGGGCCGAAACCATGTTGCCGATCGGCAGAAGGCCGCGGCGCAGGAAGGCGATGCGGTCGGCGAGCACCGCGACGACGAAGCCACTGAGGCAGCCGACGATATAACCGATCAGCACCGCCTTGAAGATCGTCTGCCTGACGTCCGCGCCGAGGATGGGCAGCGACGCCATGAACCGCGCGCCGATGGCGCTCGGCGGCGGCAGCAGGATGAAGGGGACGCCAGCGCCACGCGTGACCGCTTCCCAGAGAATGAGGATCCAGGCGCCGAAGATCGCCGGGATCAGGAGCTGGAGCGCCGACTTGCCGAAAGTGGTGACGGGCTGCAGTTTCGACAGTTCGGTGACGCATCGCCAGGCAAGCAGCCAGCAGGCTAAGAGCAGCAGGAAGAAAGCCCGCGTCGCCGCGCCCTCGTTGCCGGAAAGAGCCGAAAGCAGCATCCAGGCGGCGCCATGCGCGCCGATAAACAGCACGGTGGCCCGATAGGCCGGCGGCTGCGGTGCGAATGACAACAGGGCAGCCGCGATGACGATGGTGAAAATGAGGCTTGCCGTGCCGTCGGTGAGGGCGCGCGCCGCGCCCTCGGCCAGGAACGGCAGGGCCGTCAGCGCCCCGACGCAGAGGAGGAGGGCGACCACGCCCTGCCAGGAGAAGGTCAGATGTCTCATGCCGGCCTCCCGCCCATGGCGCGGTCGACGATCTTCGCTGCAACGCCGACAATCGCAACCAGGATGCCCGCCAGCAGCGATCCGGCGACGAGGGCGGCCCAGATATCGATAGTCTGGCTGTAATAGGAGCCGGCCAGCAGCTTCGAACCGATGCCGGCGACGGCACCCGTCGGCAGCTCGCCGACGATGGCGCCGACGAGGCTGGCGGCGATCGCGACCTTCATCGAGGTGAAGAGGAATGGAATCGAGGCTGGAACGCGCAGCTTCCAGAAAGTCTGCATTGGGCTGGCATAATAGGTGCGCATCAAGTCGAGATGCATGATCTCAGGCGAACGTAATCCCTTCACCATGCCGACGGCGACCGGAAAGAAGGAGAGGTAGGTGGAGATCAGCGCTTTCGAGACGAGGCGGGAGGCGTCGGAATCGAGGTTCAACAGATGCGCAATGGCATTGTCGCCGGTCAGTACGTTGTAGGAGATGATAACGATCATCGGCGCGATGGCGAGGATCGGTATGGTCTGGCTCGCCACCAGCCAGGGCATCAGCGAGCGGTCCATGGCGCGGTTGTGGACGATCAGCACGGCGAGAAGGATGCCGAGCAGCATGCCGAAGCCGAAGCCGAGCAGGGTGGAGGAGAGCGTTACCCAGCTGTGATAGACGAGGCTGCGGTTGCTCGAAAGGCTGCGCAGAAAGGTGTTTTCGTAGACGTTCTGCGCCACCTGATGCGGCGCCGGCAGGATCGGCTTCGGCTGCGCCAGCGTCTTGCCAATGAATTCGAGGGTCGTAGGTGTGACGCCCGCGCGGCCGTCCATGTCGCGCTGGAACGGCGCGTTCATCAGTATGGCGGCGACATACCAGATGACGACGAGGGCCAGCAGGATGGTGGTGACGGGGACGATCTTGTCCTTGAAGGTGTCGGGTTTCAAAAGAGGCGCCCCCATGTATTGGCATGGAGTGTGCTGCCACCCCTCTCTGTCCTGCCGGACATCTCCCCCACAAGGGGGGAGATCGGCAAGAGGATAGCGCGTCGCTCCCAGTTGGCTCTATAGCGAACGGAACGGCGATCCTTGTTTGGGGAAGCCGGTGCAGCATATCGATCTCCCCCCTTGTGGGGGAGATGCCCGGCAGGGCAGAGGGGGGCAACCCTCGAACTCAACCGCCTAAACCTCATGGCTGTGCCCCGTCCTCAGTCCTTCGCGGACGCGATGGGCGATCTCCAGGAACTCGGGGGTTTCGCGGATGTCCAGCGGGCGTTCGGCCGGCAGGGTCGAGTCGATCACATCGGTCACGCGGCCCGGGCGCGGAGACATGACCACGATCTTGGTCGAGAGATAGACCGCCTCGGGGATGGAATGGGTGACGAAGCAGATCGTCTTGTTGGTGCGGGTCCAGAGTTTCAGCAGCTCTTCGTTCAGATGGTCGCGGACGATCTCGTCCAGGGCGCCGAAGGGCTCGTCCATCAGCAGCAGGTCGGCATCGAAGGCGAGCGCACGGGCGATTGAGGCGCGCTGCTGCATGCCGCCGGAAAGCTGCCAGGGGAATTTCTTCTCGAAGCCCGAAAGACTGACCAGATCGAGCGCTTCGGCGATGCGCCGCGTCCGGTCGGCGCCGGAATAGCCCATGATCTCCAGCGGCAGGGCGATGTTGTTTTCGATGGTGCGCCAGGGATAGAGCGCCGGCGCCTGGAAGACATAGCCGTAGGCGCGTGCCTTGCGAGCCTCTTCCGGTGTCATGCCGTTGATCGAGATCTCACCAGACGTGCTCTTCTCGAGATCGGCGATGACACGCAGGAACGTGGTCTTGCCGCAGCCCGACGGGCCGATGAAAGAGACGAAATCGCCCTTGCGGACATCGAGATTGACATTGCTCAGTGCACGCACCGGGCCGTCATTTGCCTGGTAGGTGAGACAGAGATCCTTGGCGGATACGACGGAGGGTGTTTGCATCAATGCGACCAGTCTTGTTTTCGCCGCGGGAACGCGGTTTGAGTGCTATCATTACCGCCGGTTTTATCGACGACACACTCCATGGAGGATGAGGATGGACGTGACATCAAAGCCCACCTGCCACATCGTTCGCCCCAATCATGCCTATGACGGCAAGCAGGGGCTCAGCTATTTCCAGGGGGTCGCGGCCGAGACGGTCGGCGCCAAGGGCATCTGCATGCACCTCCTGACAATCCCGCCGGGTGTACGCGCCAAGGCGCATCTGCACGAGGCGCACGAGACGGCGATCTACATGCTCTCCGGCGAGGCCCATACCTGGTACGGAGACCGGCTGGAGCATCACGTCATCGTCCATGCCGGCGAACTTTTCTATATCCCGGCCGGCGTGCCGCACCTGCCGGCAAACCTCAGCAGCACGCCGTGCACGGCGATCATCGCCCGCACCGATCCGAACGAGCAGGAAAGCGTCGTGCTTCTGCCGGAGTTGGACGCTTTGGTGCCGGCGTGAGGTCATTGGCATAGAGGCAGCGGTCCCCGGTTGATGGCCGTATCGTCATGCGCCATCGTCATACGCCGCTTGCCGGAATGCCGCTACGCGTCACCTTGCGCGGCGCGGTGATGTCCTTCCACTGTGAAAGCGCCTTGCTGACAGCCGTGACCGGCTCGCGCCTGACGAATTCGCCGTGGCCCTCGCGGGTCTTGATGGTGTTTTCCTCGATTGCGACAACGCCGCGCGTCAGCGTATAGCGCGGCAGGCCGGTCACTTCCTTGCCTTCGAAGACGTTGTAGTCGATCGCCGACTGCTGGGCCTTGGACGAGATGGTCTTGGAACGTTGCGCGTCCCACACGACGATGTCGGCATCGGCGCCGACAAGGATCGCGCCCTTCTTCGGATAGATGTTGAGGATCTTGGCTATGTTGGTCGAGGTGACGGCGACGAATTCGTTCATCGTCAGCCGGCCAGTGTTGACGCCGTGGGTCCAGAGCATCGGCATGCGGTCTTCGAGGCCGCCGGTGCCGTTCGGGATCTTGGTGAAGTCGCCGAGCCCGAAGCGCTTCTGCGCCGTGGTGAAGGCGCAATGGTCGGTGGCGACCACCTGCAGCGAACCGGAGGCAAGCCCTGCCCAAAGCGAGTCCTGATGCTGCTTGTTGCGGAATGGCGGCGACATCACCCGGCGGGCCGCGTGATCCCAGTCGGGATTGGAATATTCGCTCTCGTCGAGCGTCAGGTGCTGGATCAGCGGTTCGCCATAGACGCGCATGCCTTTGGCACGGGCGCGGCGGATCGCCTCGTGCGCCTGTTCGCAGGAGGTGTGGACGATATAGACCGGGCAGCCGGCCATGTCGGCGATCATGATGGCGCGGTTGGTGGCCTCACCTTCCACTTCGGCGGGCCGGGAATAAGCATGCGCCTCGGGGCCGTTATTGCCCTCGGCGAGCAGCTTTGCCGACATCGAGGCGACGACGTCGCCGTTTTCGGCGTGCACCAGCGGCAGGGCGCCGAGTTCGGCGCAGCGCTGGAAGGAGGCGAACATCTCATCATCGTCGACCATCAGCGCGCCCTTGTAGGCCATGAAGTGCTTGAAGGTGTTGATGCCCTTGTCGCGGACGATGGTCTCCATCTCCTTGAAGACCTGCTCGCTCCACCAGGTGACCGCCATGTGGAAGGAATAATCGCAGTTGGCGCGAGTCGATTTGTTGTCCCACATGGTCAGCGCCTCGAGCAGCGACTGGCCGGGGGCGGGCAGGGCGAAATCGACCACCATGGTCGTGCCGCCGGAAAGGGCGGCGCGCGTACCGCTCTCGAAATCGTCGGAAGAATAGGTGCCCATGAAGGGCATTTCGAGGTGGGTGTGCGGATCGATGCCGCCCGGCATGACATAACAGCCGGTGGCATCCAGCGTCTCGTCGCCCGAGAGGTTCGGACCAATCTCGACGATCTTGCCGCCGTCGATTTTCACGTCAGCCTTATAGGTCAGGTCGGCGGTGACGATGGTGCCGTTCGTGATGACTGTGGTCATGGCTGCTGTTCCTTTCCCTGCGATCTTATTGACTTACGGCTCCACTGCCATCGTGGGCGTGCCGTTTCTAAAGAGCGCCGCACCCTTGGCGATAAGGCTGTAGACGGCCTCCTCACTCAACTCATTCGGCTTGTTGCGCTTCTCTTCGTAATACCAGTCGGGCTGCTCAAGGACGTCAATGCCACCCACCGACAAGGACCAAATGCCATCGCATTCGCGAAAGTAAAAATCCTTGCCGTCGATCAGCCCGGTTGACTGTACGGGTTGGCTGTCCTTGGGACGTTCGATCAGTATGCCAGGCGTGGAAGGGCCAAGTTCGATGCGAACGACACCGGGCCCAGGCCCATAGATATAGTAGGTTTGGTGGAGCGCATCTGGGTCGCGGTCATCTGACTTGGCCAGCTGAACACCAGAAGGTTTATATCGCCAAAAGCTCGATATTTGCGGAAGCTTGATCCGCTCGCCTGCCGTGTTGATGCCAATGTAGAAGATCTGCACGCCAGGGATGTCGTCCCACGGACCTTCGTTCACTGGCGTCACATTGGCGGTGGCCCACGCGAGGTCGTCGGCAGTTCGCTGAGTTTCGAGCTTAAAGATATCAGGATAATCGAGATAAGTGGTTGGCAAATCTGATGCCATCACACCACGATCTCCGCCGTCTCGACCACCGCATGGAACAGCACATCGGCTCCCGCCATCGCCCATTCCTTTGAGATCTCTTCCGCCTCATTGTGCGAGAGGCCGCCGACGCATGGGCACATGACCATCGTTGCCGGCGCGACCTTGGCGGCCCAGCAGGCGTCGTGGCCGGCGCCGGAGATGATGTTCATGTGGCTGTAGCCGAGCCGCTCGGCGGCGTCGCGCACCGACGTGACCAGTTTCGGATCGAAGGTGATCGGCTCGAAATGGCCGATCGCCTCGATGGAACAGCCGACACCGAGTGCGTCGGTGATCTCAGGCGCCTTCGCCTCGATCTTTGCCCGCATGCGGTCGAGCTTCTCCTTGTCGGGAGAGCGGATGTCGACGGTGAAGACGACCTTGCCGGGTAGTACGTTACGGGAATTCGGAGAGAAGAAGACTTGGCCGACACCGCCGACGGCGCCTGGCTGTTCACCCATCGCCACGTCCTGGACCATTTCCAGAATGCGGGCCATGGCGAGACCGGCATTGACGCGCAGGTTCATCGGCGTCGAGCCGGTATGGGCTTCCTTGCCGGTCAGCGTGAATTCCAGCCACCAGAGGCCCTGGCAATGGGTGACGACGCCGATCTGCTTTTCCTCGGCTTCGAGGATCGGTCCCTGCTCGATGTGATATTCGAAATAGGCGTGCATCTTGCGGGCGCCGACCTCTTCGTCGCCAACCCAGCCGATGCGCTTCAGTTCGTCGCCGAACAGATTGCCCTCGGGATCCCTGCGATTATAGGCAAAATCCAGGCTGTGCACGCCGGCGAAGACGCCTGACGCCAGCATCGCAGGGGCAAAACGCGCGCCTTCCTCGTTGGTCCAGTTGGTGACGACGATCGGATGTTTGGTCTTGATGCCGAGATCGTTCATGGTGCGCACGACTTCGAGGGCTGCGAGCACGCCGAGCACACCGTCATATTTGCCGCCGGTCGGCTGGGTGTCGAGATGCGAGCCGACATAGACCGGCAAGGCATCGGGATCGGTACCGGGGCGGGTGGCGAACATCGTCCCCATCCGGTCGACACCCATCGTCAAACCGGCATCGTCGCACCATTTTTTGAAAAGGCTGCGGCCTTGCGCATCGGCATCCGTCAGTGTCTGGCGGTTGTTGCCGCCGGCTATGCCGGGGCCGATTTTTGCCATGTCCATGAGACTGTCCCAGAGACGGTCGCCATTGACGCGCATGTTCTCGCCTGGTGCTGCCACCATTTTGTATGCCCTCACCTGTTTGCGGCAGTCATGCAAAGGTCATGCCCGCCTGTTCCCGTGGTCCTTTCCTGCGCTCCCTTATTGGTTTTGTCGAGCGCCGGAAAATCGTCAGTTGCCTTTGCTTTGCATCTGGCGGATAATTTGACCGATTGGTAAACATTACAACTTCCACCGCCGGGCTCAAGACGAAAATCACGAAAATTGCCGATAAAAATACGGGCAGTTGCTCAAGAAAGCGGCGGGGAACGTTTCCGGTCTAAACTTGAGCGAAGAAGTTGAATTTCAAGGGGAAATAACAGCCTGTGACCATACCGAGAGCAGCGAAAACCCTGAGGCGGACGCGAATCCAGGAGGAGAAGGAAGAGCAGATCCTGGAAGCGGCCCTCGACGTGTTTTCGGCAAGCGGCTTTCGCGGCTCGACCATTGACCAGATCGCCGAAGTGGCGGGCATGTCGAAACCCAACCTGCTCTATTATTTCCGCACCAAGGAAGCCATGCACCGGGCTCTGATCGACCGGGTGCTCTACACCTGGCTGGAGCCGTTGCGGGCCTTCGACGCCGAAGGCAATCCGGAGGCGGAAATCCGCAGCTACATCCGCCGCAAGCTGGAGATGGCCCGCGATTTTCCGCGCGAGAGCCGGCTTTTCGCCAACGAGGTGCTGCAGGGCGCGCCGCATATCGAGGACGAGCTGAAGGGACCGCTGAAGGAATTGGTCGACGAGAAGGCGGAGGTCATCCGCGCCTGGGCGAAATCAGGCAAGATCGTCAAATGCGATCCCTATCACCTGATCTTCTCCATCTGGTCGACAACGCAGCATTACGCGGATTTCGACGTTCAGGTGCGTGCCGTGCTGGGGCAGGAACATTCGGGCGAAGGGCGCTTCGAGGATGCGGCGCGGTTTCTGGAACAGCTCTTCATCGGCGGCCTGCGACCGGATCCCCTGGAGGCGTGAGGGTTTACCCTCTTCTTGGAAGCGGCACCCGAGCAAGAATATCCGTCATGCCTTCCATCGTATAAGGCTTCTGTAGCACGGGCGCGTCCGAGTGGCTGTTGGCCTGGGCGATGCCCTCCCCATAGCCCGTGGCAAAAACGAAGGGCACGCCTTCGGCAGCCAGCCGGTCGGCAATTCCGAAACTCGTCTCATCGCCAAGATTGACATCGAGAAGCGCCAGATCGAAGGACTGGCCTGCCAGAATTTCCATCGCCTCAGTGACACTTGGCGCCGTAGCCACGTCGGCGCCCAGGCGGCGCAGGATGTCCTCGCCATCCATGGCGATGATCAGATTGTTTTCCACCAGCAGTACGTTCAGGCCGAAAAGCGGCTGATCGTCGGGATTGGTCTTGGGTTCGGTCGTTCCGAGCGGAGCCGGATTTGATCGTTCGCTCGTGGGGCCGACGACATGTCGCGCGGGGATGGAGAAATCGGCCTCGAGCCCATCCTTGGCGTAGCGGACCTCGGCTTTGCCGCCAAGGTCATAGGGGATCGAGCGGCGGATGATCGTCGAACCGAAGCCATGGCGTTTGGGTTCGACGACGGGTGGACCATTCTTTTCGCGCCAGCTAATGCG
This sequence comes from Rhizobium sp. PEPV16, assembly GCF_008919455.1. NCBI lineage: Bacteria > Pseudomonadati > Pseudomonadota > Alphaproteobacteria > Hyphomicrobiales > Rhizobiaceae > Rhizobium > Rhizobium sp. PEPV16. The sequence goes on along the minus strand of NZ_VSZV01000285.1, from coordinate 13,169 downwards.
CAGATTGCCCTCGTCGTCGCGATGCCAGCCGAGTTGGACGGTGCCGCTGCCAATTCCGGAAAGGCTGCCATATTTGGCGCTATTGGTCATCAGCTCATGGAAAACAAGGGCGGCGGTGGAAAAGGCCTGCGGTTCCAGCAGCACATCCTCGCCGCTCATCTGGATGCGTTGCGCGTTTTTCCCGAGATAGGCGGCGGTCTCTGCGAGCAGCAATTGCCGAAGCGAAGCGGGCGCCCAGTGATCGCGGGTGATCTGGTCATGGGCGCGGGCGAGTGACTGGATGCGGCCCTCGAGCTGGCGAATGTAGTCGCCAAGGCCGACCGACGTTGCCTGCGACTGCCGGATAATGCCGGTGATGAGGCTCAATATGTTGCGGACGCGGTGGTTCAGCTCGGCAATCAGCAGTTCCTGGCGCTCGTTTGCCGTCTGGCGCGCCATGCTGACCTCGTCGGTGAGGCGCAACACCACTTCGATCAGTGTGACGCGGATGGTTTCGGCGACACGGCGCTCGGCGTCCGTGAAAGGAAGGGAGCGGCCGCGCACCAGTTCCGACCAGGCTTCGAAACTCTTGCGCGGCGTCAGCCTCGGGCCGTTCGGCCCGTATTCCACCGGCTTGTGTGGGTCGCCGCCCCAGCGGACGGTGCGCACCAATTCCTGACGGAAAAGCACGACATAATCGCGCGGCGAACGCGAGATCGGGATGGCGAGCATGCCTGCCACCGCATCGTCGACCTCAAGGTCCGGATAGGTTTCTGAGAGCCTGTCCACGGCATAGATTCGGCCGGCAGCGCTACGGTTGAGGTGGCGGACGAGGGCTGCGAAACTTCTCTCATTCGGCCCGATGCCGGCGAGTGCCAGCCGGCCGTTGATCCAGACGCCGATCCCGTCAGCAGGAATGGCATCGGCGAGCGCCTCAATCAGCCAGGCCGGATCGTCGAGCAGGTTCGCATTGTCTGCCACGGAGGTGAGAAGCCGGTCGGCGATGCGGCGCGCCTTGGTCTCGTAGTCGAGAGCCAGCCGCCGTTCGCGGCTTTCAAGACGCGACGCAAACATCTGACCGAAGAGTTCGGCAGTGGAGCGGCTTTGGGCCGAAGGCAGACGCGGGCCGTAATGATGGCAGGCAAATAGGCCCCAGAGCTTACCGTCCACGACGATCGATATGGAGAGCGAAGCGCCGACGCCCATGTTTTTCAGATATTCGATGTGGATCGGCGAAACAGAACGCAATACCGACATGGAGAGGTCGAGCGGCTGGCCGTGCTCGTCGCGTTGCGGCAGGATCGGGACCGGGACGGCGTCGACATCGGCAATGATGCGGAACAGGTTGCGCAGATAAAGCGCGCGCGCCTGCACCGGAATGTCGGAAGCCGGATAGTGCAGCCCGAGAAACGAGCCGATGCCGGCCCGGGCGGCTTCCGCCACCACTTCGCCGGAACCGCCTTCGTCGAAACGATAAACCATGACCCGATCGAAGCCAGTCAAGGCGCGCGCCTGTCTTGCACCTTCGCGGAAGAAAGCCTCCAGTGTTTCCGTGTGGTCGAGGCGGGACATCATGCTGCGCATGGAGAGCGAAGCGGCGTCGCGCCGGTCATCCTGGCAGCGCTCGCCTTCGATGATGACCTCACCTCCGTTCAGGTGCAGGGCAATGTCGAACCTGTTTTGATCGGGCATCAGGGCAATGCCGAAAATGCGCTCGGCGACGTCGGGACCGCGCAGCGTGGTAAGCTTGTTGCGGACGGCGTGGAGTGCTTCGGGTGTGATCAGCGAAACAACGGGACGGCCGATCGCGTCGGCCTGCGCAACATCGAGAAACTCCACCAGATTTGCGGAGGCGCGGGTGACAATCCAGTCTGAGGATATCGCCAGGAGAAAGCCGAAAGGTTGAACCGATCCAAGCTGGTGGATCGGTTCACGGTCGCAGTTGGTGAGATCGACAGGTTCGTGCGTGCCGCTCATGGCACGGTTTCCAGCGTGAGTTGCCCCGCTTTTAGGAAGAGATCGAAGACATTGCGAGCGGCCGTGACGGCAGCGCCGGGATCGTCCACCTTGCTCGCGTCAAGACGATCCATGAAGAGCCGCATGGCGCCCTTCGGGCCTTGGGGGGTCAGGTAGCTGCTGGGCAAATGATCAGGCACGGCCTTGGCGAGCAGCGCGCCGCCGAGCTTGGAGCCTTCCAGGACATAGGCAGCACCCCAGACCGCTGCTTCGCAATGCAAGGCGGGTTGAGGAAGGGGCGCGGGCAATCGATCGCCGAGTTCCCTAATGTCGGCAGCGAGCAGGTGAGCGCGCCTTCGTTCCGACCAGTTGGGCAGCAGGCGAGCGATCCCGGCTTCCTCAAGCGCATGTTCGACTGATGGTACGACCTGGGCATGCGCGCGCAGGAATGCCTTGTAATCCTGGGTGCGTGAGAGATTGAAACTGCCGAAGAGAGCGTCGACCGCGGCGTGGCAATCTGCAGTTTGTGCGCGGAGAGCGCTGCGAAGTGACATGCTGACCGTGTTCCGAGTGATATGGCGGTCGTCCACAACGGACGGTGAACTATCGGATATACTGCTGCATCGGGTGATTTCCAGGGAAACGTATAGGAATTACATGGGTTTCTCGTCGCTCGCAGACGCGTGGCGAGCGCTTCAGCCCATCATTGCCGGCAGTCCTGCGGCGAGCGTATCGATCGCGAGCCGCACCTTCGGCAGCATGACCGGAGAGCGCAGCCAAACGGCATGGGCATCGAAGACATTGGCCGGTTCCTGCTTCAACACCTGAATGAGCCGGCCTGCCAGCACCTCCCCGCGGACCAGCCAGCAGGGGAGCCAGGCAAGTCCGCGCCCGGCGACGGCCGCATCGGAAATCGAAGCAAGGTCGTCGAGCCGCAGCCGCGCCTTTGGCGGCATCCGCCGCCCGGGATCGGCTGCAGTCGGAAAGATCCAGCCCTTGTCATCATCGCCCCGCCTATAGACGATGCCCTCATGCCGGGGAATATCGAAGACGGTTTGCGGCGAACCATGTTTTTCCAGATAGGCGGGCGATGCGCAGACGGTCATGCGCTGGCGGGCGATCGCCCGGGCCATCAGATCCGGATTGTCCTTCAGCGGCCCGTTGCGGATGACAAGATCGAACCCGTCCTCCAGCAGATCGACGATACGGTCGTTGAAGGAAAGGTCGAGTTCGAGGTTCGGATGTTCATCGAGCAGGCGTGCGAGGACCGGCGCGATGCAGTGGCGGCCGAAAAGCACGGGCATCGAGATGCGCAATCGGCCGCGCACATCACGCCTTCCGGATTCCAGCATCGCTTCCCCGAGGCGGATTTCCTCCACCGCTCGCAGGCAGCGCTCGTAGAAGAAGCGGCCTTCCTCGGTAAGGCTCTGCATGCGTGTCGTACGGTTGAAGAGGCGCACGCCGAGACGCTGTTCCAGCCGTGCGATGGTTTTGCCGACGGCCGAACGCGTGAGATGGAGCCGCTCGGCGGCAGCCGAGAAGCCACCGGCCTCGACGGCTTCGACAAAGATCGAGATACCTTTCAGCTGTTCCATTTGTTTCCTCTTTGGAACCATTCTGGAGAATAAATATCGCAACTGGTGCGAAATATTCAACGATATGTTTTGCGCTCCCTGCAATAGACAAGGAGCAAGACAATGCAGACAACACGGCAATGGCAGATCGACGCGGTAGGGCCGGAGCGCCAGCTGACGATCGGGGAGCGGAGGCTCGAACCGGTTTCGGGAAACAGGGTTCTGGTCCGGACGGAAGCCGTCTCGCTCAATTTCCGCGATCGGTTGCTGATGGAGAGCGGCATGGGGTTGCCGCTGCAATTTCCCTTCGTGCCAGCTTCGGACATGGCAGGGGTCGTCGAGGCAGTCGGACCCGATGTCAGCCGTTTCAAGCCGGGCGATCGGGTCATCTCGACGTTTTCGCCCGACTGGATTGACGGACGCGGCTTGGGCGATGCGCGCACGCCACCTTACAAGACGCGCGGCGGCTTCTATCCCGGCGTCCTCTCGCAATACACCGTGCTATCGGAGGAATGGTATTCACGCGCGCCTGATACGCTCGATGCGGCGCAGGCGAGCACCTTGCCCTGCGCCGGACTGACTGCCTGGTTCGCCCTGATCGAACGCGGCGGTCTGAAAGCCGGCGACAAGGTGCTAGTACAAGGCACCGGCGGGGTGGCGCTCTTCGGTCTGCAGATCGCCAAGGCGCATGGCGCGGAGGTCTTCATCACATCAGGCAGCGCCGAGAAGCTCGAGCGCGCCGTTGCTCTCGGCGCCGATCATACGATCAACCGCCATGAGGGCGACTGGGTGGAACAACTTTATCAGTTGACCGGCGGCTATGGCGCCGATCACGTGCTTGAGATCGTCGGCGGCCCACATCTCGGCCAGGCGCTGAAGGCGGTGGCGATCAATGGCCGCATTTCCGTTATCGGCGTGTTCGAGGGATTCGAGGTTTCCGGTCCGGCCGGCCCGTTCCTGCTCAAGGCGCCAGTCGTGCAGGGCATTGCCGTCGGCCACCGCCGCGCGCTTGAAGATCTGGTGCGGGCAATCGACCAGACCGGGCTGAAGCCTGTGATCGACAAGCGTTATGCCTTCGACGAATTCCCTGAGGCGCTCGATCACCTCTATCGCGGGCCTTTCGGCAAGGTGGTCGTCGAGTTCTGACCGTCGCGATTTTCCCTTCTCCCCGCTGCAATAATTGTAGGGGGAGACGGGAGGCCATCAGGCGGCAGCAGGGACGCCCTGTTCGAAGGCGAAGCCTTCATCGGCCCAGCCGGTCATGCCGCCGATCATCAGCTTGGTCTGAAGGCCGAGATTGGCGAGGCGGAAGGCAGCCTTGTCGGCGCCGTTGCAGTGCGGACCGGCGCAATAGACGACGAAGAGTGCATCGCTTGCCCATGTCGACATGCGGTGCGCCGTCATCTTGCCGTGCGGCAGGTTGATCGCTCCGGGAATGTGGGACTCTGCGAAGAGCTGCGGCGAGCGCACGTCGAGGAGAACGAAATCGACTTTGCCGGCCGCAAAGGCGGCATGCACGTCGGAGCAATCGGTTTCGAAGGCAAGCTTGGCGGCAAAGTGAGCGACGGCAGCATCCGGAGCTGCAGCAGGTATTTGGGAAACGGCGCTTGGCATCGGTTTTTCCTTTTTCTGAAGTTGCCGCCTGGTATCGCCGATGCTAGAGCTGTGCGAAATTGGCCATCATGACTGACAGCGTAAAGATCATGCCAAACTCATCGCCACAGCAGACCAAAGGACCGCTGGTCGCCGCGCTTGCCTATGACGGGCTCTGCACCTTCGAATTCGGCATCGCCTACGAAGTCTTCGGCCTGCCACGCCCGGAAATGGGCGAAGGCTGGTATCGTTTCTCGGTCTGCGGCATCGAAACGGGTCCGCTTCGCGCTGCGGGAGGGCTGACGGTCGCAGTCGACAAGGGACTGGAAGTGCTTGACGAAGCGGACCTGATCGTCGTGCCGGGTTGGCGGTCGATCGATGCCGCCGTTCCCGAGCCGCTGGCTTCAGCGCTCAAGGCCGCGCATAAACGCGGCGCAAGGATCATGTCGCTTTGCTCGGGTGTTGCGGTTCTTGCCGGGTCGGGTCTGCTGACGAACCGCAGGGCGACGACGCATTGGCGTTATGTCGCCTCGATCGCCGCGCGTTATCCCGACATTACGCTCGATGCCGACGTTCTTTACATGGACGAGGGCAGCCTGCTGACGGCGGCGGGCAGTGCTGCCGGCATCGATCTCTGCCTGCATGTGGTGCGCGGCGATTTCGGTTCGGAAGCCGCAAACAGCGTGGCAAGACGTCTCGTCATGCCGCCGCACCGCGAAGGCGGACAGGCGCAGTTCATTCACGCGCCGGTTCCCGAGGAACGCGAGGGCATCCGCCTCGGGCCGCTGATCGAATGGATGCGCGAAAGCCTTTGCGAGGACCAGCCAATCAGCCTGCTTGCCAAGAGAGCGGGCATGAGCATGCGCACCTTCCAACGGCGTTTCGAAGCGACGACGGGCCTCAGCGTCGGCGAATGGCTGCTGAAGGAGCGGCTGCGGCATGCCCGCGATCTGCTGGAGAAGGAACTTGCTGTTTCGCTCGACGATATCGCTGCCGCCAGCGGCTTTGGAACACTGGCGACGATGCGGCATCATTTCCGCAGGCGGCTCGGGACGAGCCCCAATGCCTATCGGAAGTCATTCGGCGGTTAGAGCATCTCCGGCTTGCATTTCTTTGCCATTTCACCTAAACGGGCGCTCTCGATGTTTCTGGAAAGGGAGCGCCACGATGACGAATATCTCAGCACGCCCCGAGAGGGTTTCGGCTTAACTCGGCCAACGGGTCGATGAATGCCGGTTGAATATCGCCGTTTTTGGCGATGAAAGACCACTCATATCCAGAGTTCATTATCATGGGCAATTCCATTGGGAGCGGAAGCTCCCCGATGACGTCGTCGGCACATCCGGCACTCATCAATCGTTTCTTTTCCGATAGCGCCTGGATCGAAGGCGCCGCTTTAGATCAGCTTGACGAAATGTCCCGCCTGCCGGGCGTTCTGGAGATCGCCGCCTTTCCGGATCTGCACCCCGGCAAATATGGTGCGACCGGCGTGGCACTGTTGTCCTCTCAGTTGCACCCGCTGCTGATCGGCAACGATATCGGCTGCGGCATGTCGCTCTTCGGCCTGGATCTTCCGTTGCGCAAACTGAAGATCGACAGGGCGGCGGAGCGGCTTCGCCGGTTTGAAGCGCAGGCGATCGGAAATGCGGCGGAACTTCTCGCGGAGGCAGGCCTGTCGACCGATCTCACACCCGGTGCTCTCGGCACGATCGGCGGCGGCAATCATTTCTGCGAGTTGCAGGCTGTGGAGGATCTCGCCGGAGGCGGATCTGCCGACGGTCTCGATGATCAGGAGCTCTATCTGCTGGTTCATTCCGGTTCGCGCTCTCTTGGCGCCACCATATTCTCGGCGATGGTGGCCGCTCATTCGGGGCTCGCAGCCGGTCTTGATCCCGGTTCGGAGGCCGGCGCCGCCTGGCTTATGCGGCACGACCAGTGCGTTGCCTGGGCATCGTTGAACCGACGACTGATCGCAGAACGGGCGGCCGCAGCGCTTCATGCCGATCTGCGTCTCATCGCCGACGTACCGCACAATCTCGTTCGCCCGTCCGATCGTGGGTTTGTGCACTACAAGGGTGCGGCAGCGGTCGTAGCCGGCGAACTTGCGCCGATTGCGGGATCTCGAGCGAGCCTCAGTTATGTGGTTCGTCCGACCGCTGGCGTTGCCCGTTCGCTGGACGGCATCTCTCACGGGGCCGGTCGCAAATATGACCGCGCCACCATGCACGGGCGTGTCGGCCGCAATCGCTCCGAACGAGAACAGCTCTTGCGCAATTCCTGGGGCGGTATCGCCATCTGCGACGATCGCTCCCTTGTCGTCGAGGAGGCGGCGTCCGCATACAAGGATGCCGGGCAGGTGGTGACCGATCTGGAAAATGAGAGCCTGGTCGTGAGGCTTGCCAGCTTTCGGCCGCTTGTCACCTTCAAGAAGGCGGTTGATGAAGCGGAGGTTGAGCAGCGCCGGCGAAAACCTGAATATCGCAGGGAAGGAGGACGTGGCCATGAGCGCTATTGATCTTCTCATTACCGCAGGCAACGGCCCGGTAGAATGCCGCATGGCGCTGTCAGCGCTTCTCCGCATCCTCGAACAGGAGGCTGTTCGGCTCCGCTGCTCTTTCGAGACCAGCCTTGGCCCGATGCCGGATCAGCACGGTGCGAAGTCAGCGATCGTCAGCCTCAATGGTTTCGAGGCGGAGCAGATTGCCAGTGATTATTGCGGCACGATCCGCTTCACCTTCCGGAGCCAGGTGCGTCCGGGTCACAAACGGCAGAACTGGTACGTCTCGGTTCAACGTATCGATACCAAACCGGAAGGCGGCGAGGTGACGATCGATCCAGCCGACCTGCGTTTCGAGACACTGAGGGCCGGCGGACCGGGCGGGCAGCATCAGAATACGACCGACAGTGCGGTTCGTGTCCTGCATCGGCCGACCGGTCTCGTCGCGACGGCGCGCGACGAGCGTTCCCAGCACCGCAACAAAGCCCTAGCGCTCCGGCGCCTTGAGGCGATGCTGCGCCATATCGAGGCGGAGAAGCAGGAGGCCGCCAAATCCGGGCGCTTCATCGCCAACCGGACCATCGAGCGCGGCAACGAGGTCAAAACCTTCAAGCTGTAGTCGGGAATAGCGTGGCCCGACCACAAACAACAACGGCGCCCTTCATGAAGGGCGCCGATTTCGCTGGTCATGACCCGCCGAGGATTGCGGCGGTGTCGCGAATTTTTATTCTGCCGCCTGGCGGGCCATCGGGTTGTTCGGGTGTGTGGTCCAGTTGGCATAGTTCGGGTCGACGACGCGGCCGGTGCGTTTGTCGAGGGTGCCGGCAGGAAGCTGCTCCATGGTGATGCAGTTCTCGACCGGGCAGACGCTGACGCAGAGATTGCAGCCGACGCATTCCTCGTCCATCACTTCGAAATGGCGAGCGCCGTCGACGAAGTTGGTGATCGCCTGATGCGAGGTGTCCTCGCAGGCGATGTAGCAGCGGCCGCATTTGATGCAGGCGTCCTGGTCGATCTTCGCCTTGGCGATGTAGTTGAGGTTCAGATATTGCCAGTCGGTGACGTTGGGCACGGCGCGGCCGGTAATGTCGTCGAGACTACGGTGGCCCTTTTCGTCCATCCAGTCGGAAAGGCCCGTGATCATCTCCTGGACGATCTTGAAGCCGTAGGTCATCGCCGCCGTGCAGACCTGGACGTTGCCGGCGCCGAGAACGAGGAATTCAGCAGCGTCCCGCCAGGTGGTGATGCCGCCGATGCCCGAGATCGGCAGACCGTAAGTTTCGGGATCACGAGCGATCTCGGCCACCATGTTGAGCGCAATCGGCTTCACCGCCGGGCCGCAATAACCGCCATGGCTACCCTTGCCGCCGACCGTCGGGTTGGGGGCGAAGTTATCGAGATCGACGGAGACGATCGAATTGATCGTGTTGATCAGCGACACGGCATCGGTACCGCCGGCCTTGGCGGCGCGGGCCGGGCGGCGGATATCGCTAATGTTGGGCGTCAGCTTGGTGATAACAGGCATGCGGGTGTACTGCTTGCACCAGCGCACCACCATCTCGATATACTCAGGCACCTGGCCGACGGCCGAGCCCATGCCGCGCTCGGACATGCCGTGCGGACAGCCGAAATTGAGCTCGATGCCGTCGGCGCCGGTCTCTTCCACCAACGGCAGGATCGCCTTCCAGGCCTCTTCCTCGCAGGGAACCATGATCGAGGCGATCAGTGCCCGGTCCGGCCAGTTCATCTTCACCTGCTTCATTTCCCGCAGGTTGGTATAGAGGTCGCGGTCGGTGATGAGCTCGATATTGTTCAGACCGAGCAGGCGGCGGTCGGCGCCCCAGATCGCGCCGTAGCGCGGGCCGTTGACGTTGACGACGGGCGGGCCTTCCTCGCCCAGCGTCTTCCAGACCACGCCGCCCCAGCCGGCCTTGAAGGCGCGCTCGACATTGTAGGCCTTGTCGGTCGGCGGCGCAGACGCCAGCCAGAACGGGTTCGGGGATTTGATGCCGACGAAATTATTACGGAGATCAGCCATTGTTCATTCTCCCCTTCAAGCGACGGCGACAGCCGGAGCGGCTGCTGCGGTGAGGGCACGATGGATGGATTCAGCCGCGTCGCGACCGTGGGCGACGGCCGAAACCGTGAGATCGTCACCGCCGAAGACGCAGTCGCCGCCTGCCCAGACGCCGTCGAGCGAGGTATGGCCTTCGCCATCGACAGCGATGCGGCCGGATTCCATGCGCAGCGAACCGAGACCAGAGGCGTCAAAGCTCTGGCCGATCGCCTTGAAGATCTGGTCGGCGGCAATCACACCGGTTTCGCCGGTGCCGACGAGGCGGCCATCGAGGATTTTGGTATATTCCACTTCGATCGCGGCGACTTTGCCGTCCTGCGACAGGATCGATTTCGGCGCCAGCCAGTGGCGGATGATGACGCCCTTGGAGCTCGCCAGATCCTGTTCGAATTCGGAGGCGTTCATGTGCTCCTTGCCACGGCGGTAACAGATCGTCACCTCCTCGGCGCCGAGCAGCTTTGCCTGCACGGCAGCGTCGATCGCCGTCATGCCGCCGCCAAGGACGACGACGCGGCGGCCGATGGCGATGTCGCTTTTGTCTTCGGCCTGGCGGAGTGCGGCGATGAAATCGACGGCGTCGTCGACGCCTGCAAGGTTTTCGCCCTCGATGTGCAGCGCGTTGACGCCGGCAAGGCCGATACCGAGGAAGACGCCCTCATATTGCGCCTGCAGATCGGAAAGCGAGAAATCGCGGCCGAGACGCTGCCCATGCCGAACCTCGATGCCGCCGATCGAAAGGACGTAATCGACTTCCTTCTGGGCGAAGTCGTCGACGGTCTTGTAAGTGGCGATCCCGTATTCGTTGAGACCGCCGGATTTTTCCCTGGCATCATAGATGACGACGGAATGGCCGTTCACTGCCAGGCGATGGGCGGCGGCAAGGCCGGCCGGGCCTGCGCCGACAACGGCGATCGTCTTTCCGCTCGGTTCGGCTCTGGCATAGAACTGCCGGCCCGCCTGCATGGCGGCATCGGTCGCATAACGCTGCAGGCGGCCGATCTCGACCGGCCGCTCTTCAGCCGTGTTGCGCACACAGGCCTGTTCACAGAGTTCTTCGGTGGGACAGACGCGGGCGCACATGCCGCCGAGGATGTTCTGGTCGAAGATCGTCTTTGCCGAGCCGATTGGATTGCCGGTCGAAATCTGGCGGATGAACAGCGGAATGTCGATCGAGGTGGGACAGGCCGTCATGCATGGCGCGTCATAACAGAAATAACAGCGGTCAGCGGCGACCAGCGCCTCATGATTATCGAGGCGCGGATGAAGATCGGAAAAATTAGCCTCATACTCGGCGGGCGAAAGCCGGCCGGGATGAATCCCGGTTTCCAGTCGTTCCATTGAAGTTCCCTCATTATTGGTAAACGGCCTGTGAGGGAAAGCGTAACTCAGGTTTAAAAATTTATCAAACGGTAAAATTTTGACGATTTTTGCGTGTAATCCCGCAAGCAATCCACTGTTTTTACTGGAAGAATTTAATCGGTCTGCATCGGTGAAACGGCTGAGCGCGCGACGAGGGAAGGGCATCCGAAAAAAGATTCAAAAAAGCCGAATTTTTTTTGGATGGCAGGGAACCAAAGTTTGATGTCGCCGTTATTGCGTTATCCGGATGGTGATCGCATCGACCCAACATGCGCGCCCCCAACCCACTATCCGGACGTACTCACGGTCCCCTCCCGGTGAGTGAAGACAGCCGGTGCGCCGCCCTCGCACCGGCTGTTTTTCCGTTTAAGGCTGTCTCCAGGGCTTTCACACTCGCTTGAAGATCTCGAATTCGGTTTCCGGAATGGTCAGACGGTACTCGATGCGGCCGGGAACGAGGTTCAACTCCGCCTTGCCGTTGACCGACGAAGGCACGACACGCTCCAGCACTGTGCGGCCGAAGCTGTTGTCGCTGAATTCGTGGACTTCTGCCTGATCATGCAGAACTTCCGCCCAGGCGACTTCGATCGCCTTCCGGTCGTTGATCATGGCTTCACGGCAATTCAGCGTGATGGAGGCGGCGCCGCCTGATATCGCGCCGAAGGAGGCAGAGTTGACGATGAGTTCATGGAGGGCAAGCCCGAGATGCACGGCGGCATTCGGCGTCAGGTGAGCGTTGATGCCATAGATCGGCATGGAGCCGGCCGTCTCCGGCCAATAGGGAGCAAACTGCTTTTCGGCGAGTTCGAAGAGATAGGCGCCGCGCCAGCTCGAATCCGTAATCAGGTCCTGCGAGTTGGAAAGCGATTGCAGCCGTCCGCGGAATTTGAGGAGGAAGCTGTCGAGAGAGAGCGTGTTGCGGGCCGTCTGGGTGGCGATGCCCTGGATTATGGCGAGAAGGTTCTTCGAACGGTGTGAGAGTTCGCGCAGCAGCGATTTCAGAACTTTTTCGCGATGCCGGCTTTCGGTGACTTCAGCCATGACGGACAGAAGTCCATGTTCGCCGCGTCCGTCGGTGCGCTGGATCTTCAGTTCATAAGTGCGCCGTTCGCCGTCGACGTCGATCTCGACCTCGGCATTGTTGGGAATGCCGGTTTCCAGCACCTTGTGCTTCAGGGCCGTCAGATATCGGCCGTGCGCATCGCCAAAGAGGACAGCATCGCTGCTGCCGGGCGCAAAGAGTGCTGCAAAATGCGGAGGCAGATTTTCGGCGTAGAAAATCGACAGTCGGGCGTCCTGGCATAGGATCGAAATCCCGGCGCTGCCGAGCGCGCGTTCCATCATTGCGGCTTTGCCTTCGAAGGTAAAAGGCATGCCGGACAATGGTTCAGTCGTATTCACTCGGCCGCCTTTCCTTGTGACATCTTGAACGTCGCTGAAGGGAGCGCCCTTCCAGACACCGCCTGCCAACTCTAGAACAAAGCGCTGCAACAACCGTTAAAGCCACCGGAGCGTCCCGGTAGCACCGGAACGCCTGCTTTGGCGATTTGGTTCCGAAGGCCGGAAAATTGCGTCTCAGGCGGCTACTCTGGTCGATTCATTGAAAAAAAGAGCTTGGCTGATCAATGCCTTGACCATGTCGGGATTGAACGGCTTGGTGACAAGGAAAGTCGGTTCCGGGCGCTCGCCGGTCAGAAGCCGTTCCGGGAAGGCGGTGATGAAGATCACCGGCACGCTCGACGTCTTGAGGATGTCGTTGACTGCGTCGATACCGGAGCTGCCATCGGCAAGCTGGATGTCGGCCAGCACCATGCTCGGCTTGGTCTTGTTGTAGAGCGCCACGGCCTCGGCATGCGTACGGGCAATGCCGGTGACGCGATGGCCGAGGCTCTCGACCATCTGCTCGATATCCATGGCGATCAGCGGTTCGTCCTCGATGATCATGATATCGGTTGCGACCTGACGGGAAATCTCCTGCGACGCGACGTCGAGCAGCTTCATGACATCCTGTTCTTCAGTTTCCAGGATTTCGGCGATTTCTGCGACGCGGAAATTCTCCACGGAGGCGAGCAGGAAGGCCTGCCGGGCGCGTGGGGAAACCTTGGAAAGGTTCAGCGTGGCGCGCTGCTCCCAG
>NZ_VSZV01000112.1:0-5031 GCF_008919455.1 Rhizobium sp. PEPV16 | reverse complement strand
GCTCGGATCGCGGCGAAATCCGCAGCGCCGCGATCGACATTCGCAAGGCGGGTTCTGGCGGCGCTTCTGGTCGCTAGTCTGCTGCCGGCCGCTGCCAGCTCTGTCGAGGCCGGGGATCCGCTGCTTGCCTATGGCGCGCGCATCGTCGGCGACGACGCAAGGACTCGCATCGTCATCGATTTCGATCGCGAGCCGCGTTTCTCCGTCCACTATATCGCCAATCCGGAACGCATCGTCGTTGACTTGCCGGCGACCGCCTTCGGGTTTCCGGCGAAGGATCTTGCCGCCCGCGGCCTGTTCAAGGATATCCGCTACGGCAAGATGGACGAAGAGAGCGCCCGCATCGTGCTGACGACGGCAGGGCCGGTGAAGCTGGCGCTTGCCAAGGTGCAGGCCGATGAGACGGGCAACGGCCATCGCCTCGTGCTCGATGCGGAGATGATCGACAAGAAGGCCTTTGCCGAACTGGTGAAGACGCAATCCTGGAGCGATCGGACTGAGGCGGCTCAGACGACAAGCGCCATTCTGGCACCGCAAAAGGCTGCTCCCGGCGATTTCGTCATCGCCGTCGACGCCGGCCATGGCGGCATCGACACCGGCGCGATCGGCGTCGACACCAAGACCGAGGAAAAACAGGTGACGCTCGCCTTCGCCAAGGCCTTCACGGAACGGCTGAACAAGGAACCGGGCATCAAGGCTTTCCTGACGCGCGAGGACGACGAGTTCCTGTCGCTTTCGCAGCGTGTACTGATCGCCCGCCAGAACCATGCCGGCCTCTTCATTTCGCTGCATGCCGATACGCTGAAACAGAAGGATATCCGCGGCGCGACTGTCTACACGATCTCCGACAAGGCATCCGACAAGCTCGCCGCCGACTTGGCCGAACGCGAAAACCTCTCCGACCAGATCGCCGGCAAGGAGACGGTCGCCGAGCCGCCCGAGGTCGCTGACATCCTGCTCGATCTGACGCGGCGCGAGACCCAGGCTTTCTCCATCTCGCTGGCCGAGAGTGTGCTGAATTCTTTCAAGGATCAGGTCGGCACCATCAACAATCCGCACCGTCATGCCGGCTTCCGCGTGCTGCAGGCCCCTGACGTGCCGTCGATCCTTCTCGAGATCGGGTTCCTCTCGAATGCCGAGGACGAGAAACTGCTGCTCGACGAGGCCTGGCGCGGCAAGATCGCCGGTCTCTTGACCGACGCAGTGAAGCGATACCGCGCCGCCGTCATGGCGAATGGCGGCTAACGGCCACCGTAAATCTGTAGCGGTTGCGGCACGGCGGCGCGGCCAGCAAAAACAAAAATTCATAAAAACAAAGATTTAAGTGCGCCGCATGAATCAAATTCTGAGCAAGATACCTCAGATTGGCGGCGGGAGCGGGCGTTGCTTGGATGTGACAGTTCTAATGAAACGCCGCCGTAGCGGTGAATGCGGCGCAGACAGCCCTATTTTGCTCACATTCGCGCCGTTACTCCGGCTTATGTTTCGCAGCCTGAGGCGCGGAATCGGCTTGTGGCGGTAGCGCTCATGGAGTAAGCCGCGCAACGTGCAAATTGCCTTGATCTTTGCAATCGTTGCGTCTGCGCCGATTGAAGATCGAAAAGACCGGTAGCTGAAATATGGTTAGACTTTTTGGATATTTCTTCGGAATGGCCTGCGTCCTGTTTCTGGTCGCGGCGGCGGGTATTGCCATTTATCTCGCCAATGTCGCGAAGGATCTTCCGGACTATGCCGTTCTGAACAGCTACGCGCCGCCGGTGACGACCCGCGTCCATGCCGGCAACGGCGCTTTGATGGCCGAGTATGCCAAGGAAAAGCGTCTCTTCCTGCCGATCCAGGCGGTTCCCGACCGTGTGAAGGCGGCTTTCCTGTCGGCAGAAGACAAGAACTTCTACAATCATCCGGGCGTCGATCTGACCGGTCTCGGCCGCGCAATCCTCGTCAACCTGCAGAATTTCGGTTCCGGCCGCCGCCCGGTCGGCGCCTCCACAATCACCCAGCAGGTGGCCAAGAACTTCCTTTTGAGCTCGGACCAGACGATCGACCGCAAGATCAAGGAAGCGATCCTCTCCTTCCGTATCGAGCAGGCCTACAGCAAGGACAAGATCCTCGAACTCTACCTGAACGAGATCTTCTTCGGTCTGAATTCCTATGGCATCGCCGGCGCAGCACTCACCTATTTCAACAAATCCGTTACCGAACTGACCGTCGCCGAAGCCGCCTATCTGGCATCGCTGCCGAAGGGTCCTGCCAATTATCATCCGTTCCGCCATCCGGAAGCTGCACTCGAGCGTCGCAACTGGGTGATCGACCGGATGGTCGAGAACGGTTATGTCAGCCAGCCTGACGGCGAGGAAGCCAAGAAGCAGCCGCTCGGCGTCACCGCCCGCACCACCGGCCCTTCGCTCTTTGCTTCGGATTATTTCGCCGAAGCCGTGCGCCGTCAGCTGATCGACCAGTACGGCGAAAAGGTCCTCTATGAGGGCGGCCTTTCGGTGCGCACGTCGCTCGATCCGCAGATGCAGCTCGCTGCCCGCAAGGCGCTGCAGGACGGTCTGGTCACCTATGATGAGCGCCGCGGTTTCCACGGCCCGATTAAGCAGATCGATGCGAGCGGTGATTGGGGCAAGGCGCTTGCCGATATTCCCACACTGTCCGACGTGCCGGAATGGCGGCTCGCCGTCGTGCTCGCCGTATCCGACTCGACCGTCGACATCGGCCTGCAGCCGGCCAAGGATGGAAGCGGCAAGGTTGCAGCCGATCGCCAGCGCGGCACGATCGACGCCAAGAACATGCAGTGGGCCTTCCGTTCGGCCGACGGCGCCCGCAAGACCACGAAATCACCGGTCGGCGCCGTGTCCCCCGGTGACGTTGTCTATGTCGCAAAGCTCGGTGACGACGCGTCTACCTCCTATCGCCTGCAGCAGCCGCCGAAGGTGCAGGGTGGCCTGGTCGCCATGGATCCGAAGACCGGCCGCGTGCTCGCCATGGTCGGCGGCTTCTCCTATGCCCAGTCCGAATTCAACCGCGCCACCCAGGCGATGCGCCAGCCGGGTTCCTCGTTCAAGCCTTTCGTCTACGCGGCGGCGATGGACAATGGTTATACGCCGGCTTCGGTCATCATGGACGCGCCGATCGAAATCGTCTCGGGCGGCCAAGTCTGGAGGCCGGAGAACTACGGCGGCGAATCCAGCGGCCCGTCGACGCTGCGTTCGGGCATCGAGCATTCGCGCAATCTGATGACGGTGCGCCTCGCCAACGATCTCGGCATGAACATCGTCGCCGAATATGCCGAGCGCTTCGGCATCTACGATCACATGCTGCCGGTTCTCTCCATGTCGCTCGGCGCCGGCGACACGACGGTATTGCGCATGGTCTCGGCCTATTCGGTCATCGCCAATGGCGGCAAGCAGATCAAGCCGACATTGATCGACCGCATCCAGGACCGCTACGGCAAGACGATCTTCAAGCATGAGGAGCGTTTGTGCGAGGGCTGCAATGCCGGCGACTGGCAGAACCAGGAAGAGCCGAATGTCGTCGACAATCGCGAAACCGTTCTCGATCCGATGACGGCGTACCAGATCACCTCGATGATGCAGGGCGTCATCCAGCGCGGCACCGCTGCCGGCAAGATCGATCTCGGCGGTCGCGACGTCGCCGGAAAGACCGGCACCACCAACGACGAGAAGGATGCCTGGTTCGTCGGCTTCACGCCGGATTTGGTCGCAGGCCTCTATATGGGCTTCGATACGCCGGGCCCGCTCGGCCGCGGCGGGACCGGCGGCGGTCTCTCCGCCCCGATCTTCAACGAATTCATGCAGGCGGTCGTCAAGGATACGCCGGAATCGAAATTCGTCATTCCATCAGGCATGAACCTAATCCCGATCGACCGCAAGACCGGCATGGCGGCTGGCGAAGGCGATCCGAACACCATCGTCGAGGCCTTCAAGCCCGGCACCGGCCCGGCCGACAGCTTCTCCGTCATCGGCATGGACAGCACCATGGCGCCGGAGGAAATCCTGAAGACCTCGCCGCAGGCGAACCAGGCCGTCCAGACCGGCACGCCCGGCCTGTTCTGACGAGACCTGAATTTTGTATGCCGCCGCGGCCCTTTACATCCGCGGTGGGCGTCTCTAGAGCAATTCCAGCAAAAGTGCATAGCGGTTTTGCCGGGAAAAGCGCAAAGCGACTTTCCCAGGAATTGCGCGAAACCAAAAAGATAGAGCATCTCCGTGGCTCAGAGAAAAACGGAAATGCGCTATCTCACCAGCACCTGAAGAAGACCGAGACAGAGAAGCAGGAAAATGCGAGCGGAAATCGAAAACGTGGTCGATGAAACCAAGCAGGCTATCACCCTGCTGAGGAGGCATCTTTGACTGGGACCAGGCGATAAGACGGCTGGACTGGTT
The DNA here is from genome assembly GCF_008919455.1 of Rhizobium sp. PEPV16. Classification (NCBI taxonomy): domain Bacteria; kingdom Pseudomonadati; phylum Pseudomonadota; class Alphaproteobacteria; order Hyphomicrobiales; family Rhizobiaceae; genus Rhizobium; species Rhizobium sp. PEPV16. The sequence goes on along the minus strand of NZ_VSZV01000112.1, from coordinate 622 downwards.
GAACAACAAGGCAGAGGATCCGAACCTCTGGAACGACGCTTCCGAAGCGCAGAAGCTGATGCGCGAACGCCAGCAACTCGATGACGGCATCAACGGCGTCAAGCAGCTCGAGCAGCAGCTGAACGACAATATCGAGCTGATCGAGCTTGGCGAGGAAGAGGGCGACCAGAGCGTCGTCAAGGAAGCCGAAGACGCGCTGAAGGCCTTGAAGGCCGAGGCCGGGCGCCGCCAGGTGGAAGCCATGCTCTCTGGCGAAGCCGATGGCAACGACACCTATCTCGAAGTCCATTCGGGCGCCGGCGGCACCGAAAGCCAGGACTGGGCGAACATGCTTTTGCGCATGTACACCCGCTGGGCCGAACGCCAGCGCTTCAAGGTCGAGCTTCTCGAAGTCCATGACGGCGAAGAGGCGGGCATCAAGTCCGCGACCCTGCTCGTCAAGGGCCACAATGCCTATGGCTGGCTGAAGACGGAATCGGGCGTGCACCGACTGGTGCGCATCTCGCCCTACGACAGCAATGCGCGTCGCCACACCTCCTTCTCGTCGATCTGGGTCTATCCGGTTGTCGACGACTCGATCCAGATCGAGATCAACGAAAGCGACTGCCGCATCGATACCTAT
>NZ_VSZV01000277.1:4307-22213 GCF_008919455.1 Rhizobium sp. PEPV16 | reverse complement strand
ATCGCGAATCCATACCAAGGAGCTTGATGCATGACATTCGGGAAATCGCTTTTCGCACTCGTCATTTTGGCAGGCGTCGCCGCGCCGGCCGGCGCTTTTGCTGAATCGGCCTCGCGGGATTTGAAGATCGAGGAAGCCAACCGGAAGCTGGTGGTGGAATTCTACGACAGGTTCTTCAACAAGCACGATATCGAGGCCGCCTCGGTCGTCGCTGACGACTACCGGCAGCACAATCCCCAAGTTCCCGACGGGAAGAAGCCCTTGATTTCCTTCTTCACCGGCTTCTTCAAGGACAATGCCCAATCGAAGGCTGAGATCGTCCGCAGCGCCGCCGATGGCGATCTCGTCTGGCTGCATGTGCACGCGACGAACGGCGCCGATGACCGCGGCCAGGCGATCGTCGATATTTTCCGCGTCAAGGACGGCAAGATCGTCGAGCACTGGGACGTGATCCAGGCCGTTCCGAAAGAGGCGGCAAACAAGAACACCATGTTCTGAGTTGTGTGGGGCCGGCGTCATGCATTGTCGGCGCGATCCGCATCAATCAATCCGGGGACGCTCCGATTTCGGCGTTGCCAGCCCGTGTTTGGCAAGCTCCAGGGTCAGGATGCGGGTTTCGAGAAGATTGAAGATGCGCAGGATGGCCTCGATCGCATCGAATGGCTTGGTTAAAAAGTCTTTCGCGCCGAGGGAAAGCGCGCGCCGGCGCGTCGGCAATGTTGCATCGGCGGTCAGAACCAGGATCGGCAGATAGCTGTTTTCAGGAATAAGCCTTGCAAAGGTCTCCAGCAAAGCGAAGCCATCGAGATCGGGCATCATCAGGTCGAGAAGAACGAGATCCACCGGATGTTCGCGAAAGAGCGGCAAGGCCTCGCGCGGTTCGGTGGTGCTGATCAGCGCCGTAAAGCCTTCGCGCTTGAGGATACGCTCCAGCAGCGAGACATTGGCGGGCTCGTCGTCGACGATCAGGATCGTCGATCGGCGCACGATATCGGTGGAATCTGTCATGGACCCAATATTTCGTTGAAGCGATGCCAAACTGATATCAAACGGCGCGGCCAAATCAAAGGCGATGCCTTACGGCGGGCTTCCCATCGCAACCGGTCTTGCCTCTACCACTGCAGGCGCGCGCGGCAGATCGACGTGGAAAGTGGCGCCGCCTTCCCGGTTGCTGAAGCCGAGCGTTCCGCCCATGGCGTCAATCAGATGTTTCGACAGCGCGAGCCCGAGACCGGTTCCATCCTGGCTGATCCGTTCCGCTCCCAGCCGATCGAACGGGGTGAAAAGCCGGGAGACGCGTTCGGCCGGAATGCCGGGACCGGTATCGCTGACCTCGATGCGGATACGGCCGCCATCCATCGCGCGGTGGCTGACTGTTACGCTTCCCTGGGGGCGATTGTATTTCACTCCATTGGAGAGGAGGTTGAGGAACACCTGCAGCAGACGCCGTCGGTCGGCGAGCACCGAAATATCCGGCTCGGCCGGCTCGACGACCTCGATCGTGATCTGCTGCTTGCCGCAGAGCGGTCTCGCAAGCGACACGGCTTCATCGATCACCTCGGCGACGGGCTGTGCTTCGACAGCGAGATCCATGTGCCCGGCCTCGATCCTCGCCATGTCGAGAACCTCGTCGATGAGGCTGAGCAAATGCCGGCCGGCCCTCAAGATCTGCGCGACGCTCTCCCTGGAATCGGTATCGGTGACGTCCATTTCCAGAAGCTGCGCGAAACCGAGCACGGAATTCAGCGGCGTGCGCAGTTCGTGGCTCATGCGCGACAGAAATTCGCTCTTGGCGTTGCTCGCGCGGATCGCATCCTCACGGGCGCCAAGCAGGGCCTCTTCGATTTGCTTGCGCTCGGTTATATCGCGCGTGATCTTGGAAAAGCCGCGCAACAGCCCCGTCTCGTCATGGAGTGCGGTCACGACGACGTGCGACCAGAATTGCGAGCCGTCCTTGCGAACGCGCCAGCCTTCCGCTTCGGTGCGTCCGTGAAGAGCTGCTTCGGCAAGCTCTTCTGCCGGAAATGTGTCCCTGGTTTCCGTGGGATAGAAGCGGGAAAAATGCTGCCCGACGATCTCCTCGGCGCCATAACCGGTGATCCGCTCGGCCCCTGCATTCCAGCTTATCACCCGCCCTGAAGTATCGAGCCCGAAGATGCCGTAGTCGCTGACGCCTTCGACCAGTTGCCGAAAACGCTCCTCGCTCTCGGTCAGATCAGCCTCGCGTTTTTTCAGAAGCACGCTCGCATCTTCGAGCGCCTGTCCGAGGCTTCCGAGTTCATCGCGGAACGGATCCGCCACCGTGACGACCTCGCCTTGCGACAGCCGATGCGCCTCGGCTTTCAGCGCATGCACACGGCGCACGATGCTTGCCGAAAACAGGAAGACGGCGACGAGCGCGCCGGCAAACCCAAGAAAGCCGGCGGCGATCATCAGGCTTCGCGACAGAGTGCGAACCCGCTCCGCGGCCTCGGTCCTCGCGTGAAGCAGATCGGCCTCCCGCCGGCTCATCGCGTCGATTTCCTGTCTCAGCACATCGAGGACCTGCTTGCCCTCGATGAGCTTGGCCGCAAGGTCCTCGCGTCCGCCGGCGCGCAGGATGTCGGCCTGTTTCAGGAGTTGGAGACGATCGACTTTCGCGATGACGAGGGTGCGGATGCGTTTGAGGCGGCTCTTTTGCTCGTCATCCCGCAACCGGCGACCGACTTCATCGAGCACGACGGGCAGCCTGTCTTCGGCCCGGTTGAAGGGATCGAGAAAGTCGGCTCTGCCGGTCAGCAGATAACCGCGCATCGCGGTGGCCGCTTCGGCGATCGAGGCATGGATCTCCTGAATGCCCGACTGGATCTCGAGCGTGACCCGCACCTGATCCTCGGCAATCCGGCTTTGCCGGTCGGCCACGAAGACGGAGGCGAGAGCCGCAAGCAGCAGCGCCAGCGGCACGGTGATGATGATGATGCCCTTCGCCCTCAGCGGCAGATCGGCGAACCGCAGGGTCATGGCTCTTCTTCCCGGGATGCTGCGACGAGCCCGCCGCGAACGGCCATGACCGCGGCCTGCGTCCGGTCGCCGGCGCCCAGCTTGCCGATGATGCGCTCGACGTGGATCTTCACGGTACCGGGCGAGATCTTCAGGGTCCTGGCGATCTCCTTGTTCGTCAGACCCTCGGCCACCTTCGACAGGACTTCGCGCTCCCGGATCGTCAGCGTCTCCAGGGCGCTGTTGTTGGTCTGCGGCTTGGTGGCGGCGCGGCGCAACAGCTTGGCGACGAGCGGACCGTCGAAGAAGGCGTCGCCCTGAAGGACGCGGCGGATCGTGCGGAGAATGTCTTCCCGGCTGGCGTCCTTGAGCAGGTAGCCCGTGGCGCCTGCCTCGATCGCCGCTTCCAGATAATCGAGGCTGTCATGCATCGTGATGATCATGACGCGTGTGCCGGGCGACACGCGCCGGATCTCCCTCGTCGCGGCGAGGCCGTCCATGCGCGGCATGCGGATATCGAGCAGTGCCAGATCCGGCTTGTTGAGCGCTGAGGCCTCCAACGCTTCGACGCCGTCGCGCACGTCCCAGCCAACATGGAAATCGTCCTGACCGCCGATCATGGCGATAAGACCGGCGCGGGCGATGTCGTGATCGTCGGCGACAAGGATCGATGCCGTCATTCTGATGTCGTCTCCTGCGCAAGGGGGGCGGCGGCGCGGACACGCGTGCCGCCCGAAGAGCCGGCCTCGATCTCGATCCGCCCGCCGAGCAGCGCCAGCCGTTCCCGCATGCCGACGATGCCGAGTTGCCCGCCCCGCATGTAGGGATGGCGCAGCTCGCCGATGCCTTTGCCATCATCGATCACTTCGAGATGCGCTTCGCCATCGCCGTTCTCGAAGAGCCGCACGACCAAGCGGCTCGCCTCGGCGTGCTTGATCACATTGGTGATCGCTTCCTGCGCGACGCGATAGAAGATGATCCCGGTCGATGCCGGCCAACGGTCGGAGGCGGCATCGAGGTCGGCGATCACTTCGAGACCGTCGATCGCATCGAGACGCGTGCGCAGGGCCGCGGCGACACCGAGATCATCGAGTTCGGGCGGGCGAAGATCGGCGATGGCCGCCCTGAGATCCGCAACGGAATGGCGCGCCAGTGCAGCGAGTTGGTCGATCTCGGGCTTCAGGACATGCGCCTTGCCGATGCGGGCTGCGAGGTCCTGCAGGCGATAGCTGAGGCCTGCGGCCAGCTGCGCCGAGCCGTCGTGAAGATCGAGCGCCACCCGCTGCCGCTCCTGTTCCTGCGCCCGGATCAATTGCGCGACTAGGGCCGCGAGTTCACTTCGCTGCCGCTGGAGATCGCCGAGAAGCGCTTGGTTTTCCGCTGCCTGCCGATTGAGATTGTAGGCGTCGGCGAGCTGCCCCGCCACCACCTCCAATGTCTGCCGATCGTCGGGATCCATGGCGCGCCCCCTCAACGGACCGATCAGCGTCAGGCAGAGACCGGAGCCGTCTTGCGAGGTAAACAAGATGCTGTCGCTTCCGGGGCTCGTCGACTTGCCGACCGTCATCTGCACAGGCAGCTCTTCTTGTGAGGACGGGAAAACGAGCTCGGCAAAAGATGCTCCCGCGAAGTCGGCGAGACGGGACAGAACCTCCTGAGCAGCCCCTTCGAAAGTTTGTGCGTCAAGCAGGTTTCGCGCCTCGATGATGAAGCGCAGACGAGCCGCGCGCGCTTCCGCTGCCCGGTAAAGGGCCTTCAATTCCGTTACGTTCGGCGAATGCGTCGCGCCTGTATCGTGGTTCATGCCTGACGGGACTGCTCCGATATGAATGACGCCGGCACGATAGTCATTCCGGCGGGAATGTCATCTATGCCGTTCGGCAGACCCGATCGGAGCCACCCGGCAGATGGGGCGGCGGCACTGGGCACCTTAGATGTCGGTCATGCGGTCGACCGATGCGATGTCCGCCGGAACCGCCACATAGGAAAGTCAAAATGCGTACCATCATTGCTGCCGCCCTCATTCTCGGTTTCGTTCAGGTCCAGTCAGCCGCGGCGGCTGCCGAAACCGCAACCTGTGCGCCGACAAGCGAGGCGGAAATCGCCAAGCTCTTCGACCGCTGGAATACCTCACTCGCGACGCTGAGCCCCCAGGAGGTCGCCAAGAACTACAGTGAGGACTCCGTGCTGCTCGCGACGCTGTCGAACAAGCCCCGCCTCACCCAGGCCGAACGGATCGATTATTTCGAGCACTTCCTGGCAAATGAGCCCAAGGGCCATGTCGACAGCCGCGACATCAAGATCGGCTGCAACTGGGCCGTCGACCTCGGCACCTACACCTTTACCATGAAAAACGGTTCGAAGGTTCCCGCCCGCTACACCTATACCTATGAGTTCAAGGACGGGAACTGGCTGATCACCTCGCACCACTCTTCGATGATGCCGGAGAAGTAAGGCTTCACCAGCCCGCCGGTCCGGCAGGGAGATCCCGCGTTCACCCCACGCGGGGTCTCTTAACTGCCAACCAATCGGTTCGCCATTTCCCCGCGCTATCGCTCCGGTCGATGGCACTTGCTGAACAGCAGGACGGGCTCAAAGCTTTGACGGCTAAGCGGGATCGGGAGTAGCATCCATGCGGCAGCTGCAGGGTAGTAAAAAGCGGCCGGCCCGATGGAGATGCAATGATGAAACACAAACCTTTCCTCCTGACGTTCGCTGCGCTGGCATTTTATTCCGCATGGCCAATTTCTAACGCCTTCGCTGCCGCGCAGCCTATCTTCTGGAGTGCTTTGCGGCCGGCCGATCAGGCCAAAGCGACGGTGCCGCTGTCGGGCAAGGGGGTGAGCGGCCCACAGGGCGAAACACTCGCCTGGCATGGCGAGGGGCATCCGATCGAATTGACGGGCTTCGTTCTGCCGATCGACCAGGATGGCGATCTTGTCTACGAATTCATGCTGGTGCCTTGGGCCGGAGCCTGCAGCCACATGCCTTCCCCTCCGCCCAACCAACTGGTTCGTGTCGTTCCGGAAGAGCCTTTGCACCTGGCAAGAATGTACGAGACCGTCACCGTGACGGGTACCCTGCGGCCCGGCCTGGATCAGGCGCAATTTTTCATGATCGACGGTGACCGCGTCCTCACCTACGGCTACAGCATAAACCATGCCCAAGTAGCGACAGTAACGGCGACGACGGATCCCGATCTGCTGTCACTTTCGCCTTTCGGCATCCAGCCTCGCTAGTGGAAGTCTCAGAGACGGTTTCTGGCATGGATGCCGCCAACTACGGCATATATAAGCTGCGGAGGTTCTCATGCCGCAATATGCGCGTGTATTCCAATCCGGCAATTCGCAGGCCGTCCGGCTGCCGAAGGAGTTCCGCTTCGACGTCGACCAGGTGGAGGTGACGCGGGAAGGGGATGCTGTGATCCTTCGGCCACGGGCAGATCGCGGCGTGCGGTGGGCATCGTTGCATAGCGCCTTGGAGCGCGGCCTCAGCGACGATTTCATGGCGGAAGGGCGAGAGCAGCCGAAGGGGCAAGAGAGGCCTGGTCTTCAGGGTCTGTTCAAGTGATACCCATTCTCATCGACTGGACGGTCGGGCGGTAGGTCCGGTCTCCGATGAAAAATGCCCGGGCGCAGCCGAAACTGCGCCCGGGCGAAATGCTGCCAATCAGACGAGATCGAAACGATCGGCGTTCATGACCTTGGTCCAGGCCGCGACGAAGTCCCTCACGAACTTCTCCTTGGTATCCGCCTGGCCATAGACTTCGGCAAAGGCGCGCAGTTGCGAGTGCGAGCCGAAGATCAAGTCGACGCGGGTGCCGGTCCACTTGACTTCGTTGGTCTTGCGATCACGCCCTTCGTAAACGCCGTCCTTGCCGGCAGCGGGCGACCACTGCGTGGCCATGTCGAGCAGGTTGACGAAAAAGTCGTTCGTCAACGTCTCCGGACGGGACGTGAAGACGCCATGTTCGGGCGCGCCGGCCTTCAGCACACGCAGGCCGCCGACGAGAACGGTCATTTCAGGTCCGGTCAGCGTCAGCAACTGGGCGCGGTCGACGAGCGCTTCTTCCGGCTTCATGAACTGATGGCGCTTGCCGTTCACGTAGTTGCGGAAGCCGTCGATACGCGGCTCGAGCGCTGCGAAGGAATGCGCGTCCGTCTGGGCGTCGGAGGCATCCATACGGCCCGGCGTGAAGGGCACGCTGACAGCGTTGCCGCCCGCTGCCGCCGCCTTCTCGACGCCGGCTGCACCGGCGAGAACGATCAGGTCGGCCAGCGAGATCTTCTTGGCCCCGGTCTGAGCCGCGTTGAAGTCCCTCTGGATGCCTTCGAGAACGCCAATGACCTTGGTGAGCTGCGCCGGCTGGTTGACCTCCCAGTCCTTCTGCGGGGCAAGGCGGATACGCGCGCCATTGGCGCCGCCACGCTTGTCGGAGCCGCGGAAGGTCGAGGCGGACGCCCAGGCGGTCGAGACCAGTTCCTGCACGGTGAGGCCCGTTGCGAGCACCTTTGCCTTGAGGTCGGCGATATCCTTGTCGTCGACAAGCGCATGATCGACGGCCGGGATCACGTCCTGCCAGATCAGGTCTTCTGACGGGACCTCCGGACCGAGGTAGCGCACCTTCGGTCCCATGTCGCGGTGGGTCAGCTTGAACCATGCACGGGCGAAGGCATCGGCGAACTCGGCAGGGTTCTCAAGGAAGCGGCGCGAGATCTTTTCATAGATGGGATCGAAACGCAGTGCCAGGTCGCTGGTCAGCATGGTCGGCAGATGCTTCTTCGATGCATCATAGGCATCCGGAATGGAGGCATCGGCGTTCTTGGCCTGCCACTGATGCGCGCCGCCCGGGCTCTTGGTCAGCTCCCATTCGAAAGCGAACAGGTTTTCGAAGAAGTAGTTGCTCCACTGGGTCGGCGTCTGGGTCCAGGTCACTTCGAGGCCGCTGCCGATGGCATCGCGACCGACGCCGGTGTTGAACTTGCTGGTCCAGCCCAGACCCTGAGCTTCGAGCTCGCCGCCTTCCGGGTCGACGCCGACAAACGACGGATCGCCAGCGCCATGGGTCTTGCCGAAGGTATGCCCGCCGGCGATCAGCGCCACGGTTTCTTCGTCGTTCATCGCCATACGGGCGAAGGTTTCACGGATGTCGCGGGCGGATGCCAGCGGATCCGGAGTGCCGTTCGGGCCTTCCGGGTTGACATAGATAAGGCCCATCTGCACGGCGCCAAGCGGCTCTGCCAGTTCGCGTTCGCCACTGTAGCGTTCATCACCCAGCCAGGTTCCCTCAGGACCCCAGTAGAGTTCCTCCGGCTCCCAGACGTCGGCGCGGCCGCCGGCGAAACCGAAGGTCTTGAAACCCATGGATTCGAGCGCGACGTTGCCGGTGAGGATCAACAGGTCAGCCCAGGAGATACGGTTGCCGTATTTCTGCTTGATCGGCCACAGCAGGCGGCGGGCCTTGTCGAGGTTCACGTTGTCAGGCCAGCTGTTGAGCGGCGCAAAACGCTGCTGGCCGGCCCCGGCGCCGCCGCGGCCATCCGTGATGCGGTATGTGCCGGCGCTGTGCCAGGCCATGCGGATGAATAGGCCGCCATAATGACCGAAATCGGCCGGCCACCAGTCCTGCGAATCCGTCATCAGCGCGTGAAGATCCTTCTTGAGGCCGTCGAGATCGAGCTTCTTGAACTCCTCGGCATAATCGAAGGCCTGGCCGAGCGGGTCGGCTCGGCCGGAATTCTGGTGAAGAATCTGCACGTTCAACTGATTGGGCCACCAGTCGCGGTTGGATCTGCCGCGAGGCGTATTGCCATGTGCAACAGGACATTTGCCTGCGCTGTCAGTGGGGTTGTCCATGATCGTCTCCTTGATTGCTTGATCTGTCTGCGGTGCAAAAAGATGAGCCGAGCTGGCGCCCCACTCTCTCCCTGCAGTCTTCATATCGGAAGCGCTTCATAAATTTAAGTTTGATTTACTGATCGTTGCGATAAGCTAAGGTTATGAAGAACCTTACCCTGAAACAGCTACGTTATTTTGAAGCCCTGGCAAGAGATGGCCGCTTCCGACGTGCCGCCGACGCCTGTGCGATCTCCCAGCCGGCATTGTCAATGCAGATCAAAGAACTTGAGCAAGAGTTGGGCGGTGAGCTTTTCGAACGCAACGCACGCGAGGTGAAGCTGACCGCCTTCGGTCAGACCGTCGCTCTCAGGATCCGCGATATCCTGCGCGGCGTGGACGAACTGGCGGAACTGGCGCGCGCCGCGCGCGATCCTTTTCTGACGCGGCTGCGCATCGGCATCATCCCGACGATTGCGCCCTATCTGTTGCCGGCAATCATCAACGATCTGAACAGGAGCTTTGCAGGCATTCAGATCGAAGTGCGCGAAACGCAGACGTCGAAGCTGGTTCAGGAGCTGGCGCAAGGTCAGCTCGACACGGCAATCGTTGCCTTGCCCGTGTCGGAACCCTCCCTGGCAGAACTCGAGCTCTTCAAGGAAGAATTCGTGCTGGTTCGGCGGCCCGAAGACGAGGGTAAGCCGGTGCCCGAACGCGAGGCGCTGCGCGAAATGCGGTTGCTGCTGCTCGAGGAAGGCCATTGCTTCCGCGATCAGGCCTTGTCGTTCTGCAAGATAGGACAGGCCCGTCCCCGCGAAGTCATGGAAGGCAGCTCTTTATCCACCCTGGTCCAGATGGTCAGCGCCGGTATCGGCATCACCTTGATTCCCGAGATGGCCGTTCCCCTCGAAACGCGCTCGGCGCACGTCTCGATCTCCCGTTTTCAGTCTCCGCAGCCGTCGCGAACGATCGGCATGATCTGGCGCAATTCGACACCGATGGCCAATCAGCTCCAGCAGGTTTCCGAGGCGGTTCGCCGGTCGGCCGACAGCATGCGCGAACAGTATGCCGCCCGGTGATGGATCTGATATGGCCTCGCCTCAAGATCGCCGTTTGAACGTATGCTCCGCTGCCGGAAACTGTCGCGATCGGACCTCGTCGGCATAGGCGGCAGCGGCGGCCGAAATCCTCTTGCCGAGTTCGTCGTAGCGCTTCACGAAGCGCGGGGTGAAATCGTTGAAGAGCCCCAGAATGTCGTCGGAAACCAGAACCTGACCGTCGCAGGCGGAAGAAGCGCCGATACCGATGGTCGGGACGTGCATGGCGGCCGTCACCTCCCGGGCGAGGGGCTCCACCGTGCCCTCGATGACGACGGCAAAGGCGCCCGAGCCGCCAATGGCGTGGGCATCGCGACGGATTTTCGACGTCTCGTGTTCGGAATGGCCGACGGACCGATAGCCGCCTGCGGTTTGGACCTGCTGCGGCATCAGGCCGATATGGCCCATAACCGGTATCCCCCGCTTCGTCAGAAAGGCGATGGTCTCGGCCATCTCCTCGCCGCCCTCCAGCTTGACGGCATCGCAACCCGTTTCCTGCAGGACGCGGACAGCGTTGCGGAAGGCGATCTCCTTGGATTCCTGATAACTGCCGAACGGCATGTCGACGACGACGCATGCCTTGCCGACGCCGCGCATCACCGCCTTGCCGTGTGCGATCATCATATCGAGCGTCACTCCGATGGTGGTCTCCATGCCGTAGAGCACCATGCCGAGCGAATCCCCGACCAGCAGGAGGTCGCAGTTCTCGTCGAGCAGCCGCGTCATGGGTGTCGTATAGGCAGTCAGGCAGACGATCGGCTTGCCGCCCTTCATGGCTGAGATGTGCCTTGGCGTAAGGCGCTTCTGAATTCCGACGGCACTCATCTGGTCACTCCCTTTCCCGGCAAGCCCGGCCGGCCGATAACCCTTTTGTTCCCGACAACCCGGTTGTCTCCGACAACTCGGTTGTTACTGACGACCCTGTTGTCGAGCAGCCGTGTCGAGCCGACCCGAACGAAGAGCGCCACGACGACAGGCTCTGCGATCGATGTGACCGGCTGCAGTGTCGAGGCATCCCTGACGGCGACGACTTCAGGCTTTGCCAGCGGCTCGCGATTGAGAAATGCCGTGAGCCTTGCCTCTAGTTCCACCGGATCGGTCAGGCCGCCGGCGACCAGACGCTCGGCCTCGTCCAGGGTCTGAGGGATGATCACCGCGGCACGCCGCTCCGCCTCGCTGAGATAGACGTTGCGCGACGACAATGCGAGGCCGTCGCTGTCCCTGACCGTCGGCACCGATATCACGCGCACCGGCACAGCCAGATCGTCCACCATGCGTTTGATGATGACGACCTGCTGGTAATCCTTCTCTCCGAAATAGGCGGTCTGCGGTTGCACGATGTTGAAAAGCTTGCAGATAACCGTGGCGACGCCGGCAAAATGCCCAGGCCGTACCGCCCCTTCGAGTTCGCGCCCGAGATCGGGAATGTCGACGACGGTCAACATCGGGCGGGAATACATGTCCTCGACACCAGGCGAAAAAAGGAAATTGACGCCGGCCTGTCTCAGCATGGCGGCATCGCGTTCGAGATCGCGCGGATATTTGCTGAGGTCTTCCGCCGGGCCGAACTGCAGCGGATTGACGAAAATCGAGACGACGACGATGTCGTTCTCGGCTCGAGCGCGCGAGACGAGCTCCATATGACCGGCATGAAGATAGCCCATCGTCGGAACAAGGCCGACGGTTCGCCCCTGCCGCCTCAGCGCGTCGAGCGTGTGGCGCAGTTCGTCAATGCTCGAGAAAATCCGCATATATCCTCCCCTGGCCGGTCACTCCATCTTGGGCGCGGATAAGAAGTGTAATCGATGCGGCAGGTCAATGCATTTTCCTCGATAAAAACGATTAGATGAAACGCCAGCCGATGACACCGGACCATATCGGCCCTGGGGAACGGATTTTCGTCACTTGGCTCCTGTTCCGCGTCTCACCTGCTTGCAGTGGAACCGACGATGTGCGACTTCCGTTACTCGCCCTGTCCGTCAAGATACCATCACAGTCGATCGCTATGGACGTTACATGGAGGACGCATGGACAAGCCCTGGAAGATCAGCCGTGGACCGATTGCGGCAACCGAGCTCGACGTGGAGAAGGCAAACGCGATCAATGTGCTGTTGATCCGGCCGGTCGGCGTCCTTCCGGCCAAGGCGGGAGATCCGATCCTTCCTTTTGCCGTCGGCCTTTTCAATGAACTCCGTCCGCTCCTGAAGCCCGAGGCCGGCGTCACGACGCTCAGACGAGCGACCGCGGCCTATGTCCACTGCCGGCGCTACTATTTCGCCAGCGCCCAACCCGATTCCATGCGCCACAGTCTTGACGGTGAACCTGTCGAACCACTGTCGTCCGAAGACCGGCTGGTCGCGCAAAAACGCTTTCTGAGCCTCAAGCAGACTCCCGGCAAAGCCGACGCGCCCGAAGAGACAGCACCGGTCCCCGCTCCCCTGTTGAGCAAAAGCGAACAGATCCGCGCAGCCCTCCTCGGCAAAAGGAACGCCGCCAGCTAGAGCGAGATGACATCAGCGTCTCGCTTGCAGTCATTGTGCGGTCTTGGTTGTGCGACCGCCATTCACAAGGGCGACGTAGTCGCTCTCTGCGTTTGGCCGCATCGGGGGCGCGGAAAACGCGCCCCCGGCCGGCGCCGGCCGAAGGGGAGGGGCATTCGGCCGGGTCAGTTCAACGGGGTTTCGCCTGATGTGATTCGCTGCTCGTCTCCGGCAAACAGATGAACAGCATCGTGGATTGGTGCGATCCTCAGCACCTCGCCGGGGGCTGCCCTGATCCGTTCCCTGAAGACGCAGGTCAGTGTCTGCGTTCCCAGCCGGACGATGACCAGCGTTTCCGAACCCGTGGGCTCGACGACCACCGTCGTGACGTCGATGCCGCCCGGGTCCAACCGGATATGTTCGGGACGAATGCCGTAGATCACGGCATCTGCCGGACGGCGCTCGCTCGGCAGGAGCAGTCCGTCCGCGGTGCGAAACCCATCTTCCGTCATGTTGCCGCCGATGAAATTCATCGCCGGGGAGCCGATGAAGCCGGCGACGAAAAGATTGTTCGGACGATCGTACAATTCCAGCGGCGAACCCGACTGCTCGATCAGGCCGTCCTTCATGACGACGATCTTGTCGGCCATAGTCATGGCTTCGATCTGGTCGTGGGTGACATAGATGGTGGTCGTCTGCAGCCGCTGATGCAATTCCTTGATCTCCGAGCGCATCTGCACCCTGAGCTTGGCGTCGAGGTTCGAGAGGGGCTCGTCGAAGAGGAAGACGGCCGGATCGCGCACGATTGCCCGCCCCATCGCCACACGCTGTCTCTGGCCGCCCGACAGTTGCTTGGGATATCTCTCCAGGAGACTTTCGAGACCAAGGATCTTCGCGGCGTTGCCGACCCGCTGATCGATCTCCGTGCGCGGCATTCGTTTCAGCCGCAACGAAAACCCCATGTTCTTCGCCACGGTCATGTGCGGATAGAGCGCATAATTCTGGAACACCATGGCGATGTCCCGGTCCTTGGGCGCTAGCTCGTTGACGATATGCTTGCCGATCTGGATCTGCCCCGAGGTGATGCCCTCGAGGCCGGCAATCATCCTCAAAAGCGTGGATTTGCCGCAGCCCGAAGGGCCGACCAGAACGACGAACTCGCCGTCGCCGATGTCGACCGATACACCTTTGATGGCTTTGAATGCGCCGTAATCCTTGCGCGCATTGTTGACCGAAACATGGGCCATTACCGTCCTCCCAAAATCGCTGTCAAAGTCCACTCAGGACATTTCTCAAATAACCGAGGCCGAGGCGCTCGCCGTCTTTACGCGCGGCTAAGTCCTTGCCCGGCCAGCCATAGGCCGCATCCTCGTGTTCGATCGACAGCGTGCCGTCGAAGCCGGCCCCGCGGGCCTGGCGCAGAAACCTCGGCCAATCGATGAGGCCGAGCCCGGGCAGCTTGTATTGCCACCAGCCCTTGCCGTAATAGCCGACAGCCTGCAGGCTCTCCGGATCGATTGCCGTGTCCTTGGCATGCAGGATGGCGATGCGATCCTTCACTGCCTCCATCGCCTCATAGGGATCGACGCCAATGCGGATGAGGTGCGAAGGATCGAATTCCAGTCCGAAGCGGGGATCCGGGATCCTCTGAAAAAGCTCTTGCCATCCTTTGGGCGTCGTTCCGATGAAATCGTCCTTCGGACCCGGCCAGTTCTCGATTGCGAAGGTCAGGCCATAGGGCTGCGTCTGCGCAATCAGCTCGTTGGCGAAATCGGCGAAGTCATCATAGTTGGCTTCGTCGCTAGCGGTTTTGTCCCGGCCCGGGAAGATCACGAAGATCGGGACGCCCGCTTGCCCGATCGCGTCGGCAAATTCGGCGGTCTTCGCCCGAAGTGCCTTTCGTTTTGCCCGGTCGGCATCGAGCTGATTGCCGAAATAGGTAATTGACGACACGAAGAGGTTACGGCTGCGTGCGAGCGCCACGGCGGCCTCCACCCGGTCCGGCGTCTTGATATGACCGCCGACATCGATCTCGATGGCATCGAAACCGGCCGATGCGGCGAAATCCACCACTTCCTCCAGGGGGCGATCGTTGAATGTCGAGGTGTAAAAGCCGATCTTCACCAAAATCCTCCCATCTTCATCAAATCGCTGGGGCCATACGGCCAATTCAGCTGTTCAAGCGGTCCATGTTCTTGAGTGGTGAACGTGTGCGTTGAGCCGGGTCGGCTGACGCGAGCATCAGGGCTGCTGCCATCGGCATGGCCGCCGCTCCCATGGCCGAAGCATCCTCTCCGAGCGAAGCGCGATGAAGCGAGGGAAGGTTGGTGTCCTCGGCGTCGAGATGCTCGTGCACATAGCGCAGCAACTCGTCGACGATGCGGATTGGCAATCTGCCGCCGACGAGGACGGCGTCTGGGTCGACGACCATGCCGATATGCTTGACGGCGACGGCCAGATGCGCGCTCATTTCCTTCAGCCACTGCGAAACAAGGCGCCTGCCATGCGCATCCAACGTCAGGAGATCGTGGGGAACACTCACCTCGACGCCGTGCCGCGCGAGGAAATCATAGAGGAAGAACAACGAGAATATCTCGCCGAGAAGCTGGACCTTATGGACCTTCCCGTCCCGGCCGTCGGCGATCGGCAACCAGCCGATTTCGCCGCTGAGGCCCATGGCGCCACGATGACCGTTGCCGTCGAGAACGAGGCCGCCGCCCGGGCATGGATTGATGGCGATGTAGAAGAAGCTGCTGCTTTCAGCACCCAGTCCGTAATCGAGTTCGGCAAGGGCTGCGGCGTTGGCTTCGTTTTCAATGAAGACGGGATGCTGCGTCAGGTTCTCCAGTGCGGCGCGCACATCAAATGCCGTCCATTCCTGATAGGCCTCGGGTTTGCCGAGGAGCGAAATCTCGCCAAGCCAATCCGGCATCGCCAAACCTATGCCGGCGAGGCGCGCGTCGTCGATGAGCCGGCTGCGCTGGAAATGCGAAATCGCATCGGCCGTGAGCTGCAGGAATTCCGCCGGCAGGATGAAGCGTTTCTCGTGATGCACGCGGGCGCGGACATTGCCGACCGCATCGACGGCCAGGATCGTCAAATGGTCGCGATCGATGTTGATGCCGATGGCAAAACAGGCATCCGGATTGATTTCGAGTTCGATCGCCGGCTGACCTCTCAACCCATGCCGCCGGCGGGCTTCCATGATCAAGCCCTCGTCCAGCAGGCGATCGACGATCCGGGCGATCGCCGGTTTGGTAAAACCCGTTCGCCTGGCGATTTCGGCCCGCGAAATCGGCGCCTGGCGATGAATGCAGCGCAGGACGACGGCCCTGTTGTGCTCGCCTGCATCTTCGACATTGGCGCCCGTCAGATCCGGGGACAGCCTAGTGCCGAGTGTCTGGTTCATGCTTGAAATCCCTTCCTTGTGCATAGGCTGAACCGCTCATCCCTTGACGGCGCCACTGGTCATCGCACCGAGGATCAGCCGCTGGAGCGACAGGAAGGCGACGATCGCCGGAACGACCGCGATCAGGCAGGCGGCGGCAAGCAGCTGGATGGATGAGTCGGTCTGCATGCCGCGGAAGTTAAAGATCCCGACGCCGATCGGCATCAGATCATTTTTCGTGAGCAACAGAAAAGGCACCAGAAATTGCGACCAGCCGGCAATCACCGTGATGATGAAGACGGAGGCGATGCCCGGCGCCGATAATGGCAGAATGATGCGCCAGAAGACCGAAAATCGATTGCAGCCATCGATCATCGCCGCTTCGTCGAGGCTGCGCGGAATGCCGTCGACCGAGCTCTTCAGAAGCCAGGTCGCCAGCGGAACGCCAAGCGCAATATAGACCATGACGACGGCAAAATGCGTATCCAGCAGGCCGAGGCGGTTCATGTAGCGGTAGAGCGGCACCATGATGACAAGCGGCGAGATCATCTGGAAGAGCAGCAGCCCCATCATCGACAGACCCTTGCCGCGGAACTGAAAGCGGGAAAAGGCATAAGCCGCAGGCAGTGCGACGATCAGGACGCCCAGTCCGCTGAGGGCGGCAAGCTTGAGGCCGTTCCAGAGATAGATCGGGAAATAGCTGTTGTTGAGAACAGTGATGAAATTGTCGATGGTGGGATTGTTGGGAATATAGCGCGCCGCTCCGCGATAGATCTCGCGCTTGTCACGCATAGCCATGGACAGGAGATAGGTGAGGGGCCCGGCGAAAAACACGAACATTACCAGCATGAAGAGATAGCTCATGGCATCGCCGAGCCGCGTTCCGGTCCGTCCGCTCATTGCTCTTCCTCCTTCGGCAGGAACGACGCATAGATAAAGGCCAGCCCGAGGCTAATGATCAGCATGAGCACAGAGAGCACGCTGCCGCCGGACAGGTCGTAATTTCTAAAGACGATATTGAAGACGTAGAGCGAGATGACCTCGGTCGCGCGCCCCGGACCGCCGCCCGTCAGCGTGATGATCGCATCGAAGGTATTCACCGTCTGGATCGTAATGAGGATCATGTTGACGAGGATTGCCGCGCGCAGCTGCGGCAGCGTCACGAAGAAAAACTGCTGCGATGCCGTCGCACCGTCGACCTCGGCCGCTTCATAGAGCGAGGGATCGATCGACTTCAGCGCCGCATACATGACGACCATCGAAAATGCCGTGCCGCGCCAGATGTTGGAGATGAGGGTAGACCACGGTGCGATTGAGGGATCCGAGAGCCAGGCGACAACAGGCATGTGCATCAGCCTCAGAATGCTGTTCAGCGCACCATAAGGCGCTTCGGAAAAGAGCATCTGCCAGATGATGCCGCCGGCAATTCCGGGAACGACCCAGGCAACGAGCGCCGTCGTCCTCAATATGGTGGTGCCGAACAGGCCGCGCTTTTCGCCGCGGATAACCACGACAGCGACCGCAAGACCTAAAATTTGCTGGCCGATGACGCTGCCGCCGACGAAGATCAGGGTCGCCCACAAAATGTCGGGCAGCTGCGGCGAGCTCAACGCATTGGTGATCGACCCCAGGGTATAGTCCTGATTGTCGCCGATCAGCGTTGCATTGGTGAATGAAAGCCTGAAAACGTCGATGACGGGGTAAAGATAGAAGATGCCGATGACGACGATCACAGGCATGATCCAGGGCAGGGGCGCACCGGCGAAACGGCGCATGAACGTTCTGCTTTGAGGCGGGCTGTCAGCCTCGATGGCAATGGGGCTCATTGGCTTCTCTGTGCGGGGTTTCGCAATGTCGACGGCGCCTGGCGGGCAGGCGCCGTCACGGTTGGAAGCACTAGAGACGCTTGTAGGCCTCCAGCGCCGCATTGAAGGCGGCATTCAAAGCGTCTTCCGGCTTTTTGGTCCCCGAGAGCACGTCGCCCATCATGATCTGGATCTGGTTGGAGATTTCAGGATAGATCGGCACACCCGGGCGAGCCTGTCCGTCGACCAGAGCCTTGGCGAAGGTCTTGTTGGCTTCGGTGGAGAAGACCTCATATTTGTCGAACAGCGACTTCCTGGTCGG
>NZ_VSZV01000277.1:0-4251 GCF_008919455.1 Rhizobium sp. PEPV16 | reverse complement strand
ATAAACCTCGCGGGCGAGGTTGGCGCACATCTCGATCTTGTCCTTGTCCTTGCTGAAGGAGGCGATCGTCCAGCCACCGGTGCCGGTCGAACGCTGATCGGCGCTGGGGCCGGGGATCGGCGAGAAGGTCCAGTTGTTGAACTCGTCCTCGTCGAGCGTGGCCTTCAGCTGCGCATATTGCCAGTTGCCGCCGATGAAGAGAGCCGTCGTCGCCGCTGCGGCCGCGGCATTCATATCGTCGTAATTCGCGATCGTGCTGACGCGCTTGGGCGCGGCACCCGAATCGACGAGATCCTTGAAATAATTCAGCGCCTTCAGGAACTTCTCCTTGTTCTCGCCTTCGCCGAACACTGGCTTGCCTGAGTCGTCGACGAGCTTGCCGCCGAGTGCCCAATAATTCGCGAGCCAGTCGAACGTCGTCCCTTCCCAGCGCCCGCCGTTGAAGAGAACACCTTCCATGCCTTCCTTGGTGGAGGCGAGCGCGGCCGTTTTCAGGTCGTCCCAGGTCTGCGGCGCATCCGCAACGATCGACTTGTTGCGGTAGAGCACACGAAGATCGGTATCCCACCACCAGGCGCGGACCGTCTGGTCCTGATCGGTGATGCCGCTGCGGATGAAGGGGAACAGGTCATCCACTTCGTCCTTCGAAAAATACGGCGTGAAGTCCGCAAGAACTTTATTGACCATGAACTGCGAGAGGACGAAGGAGTCGACAGCAGCGCAGTCGGGCGCGTTGCCGGCCTTGGCCTGCTCCAGCATCTTGGCCTGTTCGGTGCCGATGTCCGAGGACATGAATTGCATCTGCAATTTCCAGTCCGGATGCTTCTTGATGAAATAGACGAACAGCTTCTGATAGCCCTCGGCGATCGCCGGATCCGAATTGTTGGGACTATCGTTCGTCAGACGGACGACGAGGGATTTCGGCGCATCGGCAAGGCCGATCCTGTCCTTCGTGGCAAGTTCCTGGGCAAATGAAACGGATGCTGAAAATAACATGGTGCTCAGCGCAAATGCGCTGACGGTGGCGCTCTTCATGATGGGTCTCCTCCCCATTTTGAACGGATACAGCCTGGCGGTCAGTTGACCTCTCCTCATTTCCGTGCTGCATTAATTAGATTAAGTTACTTTGATTTGATGTCAAGCCACAGCTTGGAAGGCCAGACCTGGGAGGTTGAGATGCTGGCGACAATCAACAGCAGCTAGCGCACAGTTCCGGAAAATCGAGATCGATTTCCGGAAAAGAACATGCGCCGTGAAAGTGATGGAGCGTCCCGCGGCACGCGCGGCGCATCCACCGCAATTTTCCTGAAGAAGAGCATGAGGCAATCGCGGATGGCTGCGATGGCGCGAGTGCGGTTTTGCCCGGCTGAACTGCCGCGGGCAGTTAATTCCATGGAGGATAGGATGCGTCTACTCATTCTCGGTACCGGCGGAATGGCCAACCAGCATGCCGCCAACTTCAAGGCGATCGAAGGCGTAAGTGTCGTGGGCGGCGTCGATGTCGTCCCGGAAAGGCTCGCCGCCTTTTGCACCGAACACGGCATCGCCAATCATTTCACGACCCTCGAGGATGCTCTCGCCTGGGGCGAGTTCGACGCAGTGGCAAACGTCACGCCGGACCGCATTCACCACCCGACGACGCTGCAGGCGATCGAAGCCGGCAAGCACGTCTTCTGCGAAAAGCCGCTCGCCACCGATGCCGTCAAGGCCATGGAGATGACTGAGGCCATCGAGCGATCGGGCAAGGTCGGTATGGTCAATTTCACCTATCGCAACTCGCCCGCTCTTCAGAAAGGCCGGCAGATGGTGCTCGCCGGCGAAATCGGGGAGATCAGGCACGTCGAGGCCTCCCACCTGCAAAGCTGGCTGGTCGGTCGTCATTGGGGCGACTGGAAAACCGAAAGCAAATGGCTGTGGCGGCTGAGCAAGAAGCACGGATCCAATGGCGCGCTCGGCGATATCGGAATTCATATCGTCGATTTCGCATCATACGGTTCCGGGCTCGACGTTGCTCATGTCTTCGCCCGGCTGAAGACCTTCGACAAGGCGCCGGGCCACAAGATCGGTGAGTATGATCTCGATGCGAATGACAGCTTTACGATGAATGTCGATTTCTTCGGCGGGGCGATCGGAACGATCCAGGCGACGCGCACGGCGGCCGGACAGATGGATCAGCTGCGCCTCAGGGTCTATGGCGAAACCGGCTCGATCGAGATGATCTACGATACCGGAAAATCGACGCTACGCGCCTGTCTTGGCGAAGACGTGCACACGGCAACCTGGCGCGACGTCCCCTTCGATCCGGTCGAGACGAACTACCAGCGCTTCGTCCAGGCCGTGCGGGCGGGCAGGACCCAGGAACCCTCGTTCCGGCGGGCGGCCAATATCCAGAAAGTCCTGGACAAGGCGCTGGCCTCCGATCTCAGCCACGCCGATGAAGCGCTCGCCTGACCCGGCCATCAGGCCGAAGCCGGCGGCAGCAGCAAAGTGTTGAGGAAGGGTAGGAGCGCTGCACCGAGCGCAACGCCGCCGCCGCTGAAGCTCGCGGGTTTCATCGGCGAAATCCAGGGCGTCAGCAATGGTCTCGTCGAGGTGTCGCGCCGCTCGATGGAAAGCTGATGGATCAGCGCTTCGATCACGCCCTGCGGCAGATCGCTGCCGATCATGACGACGCTCGGCGCGAGAAACCCGGCCATGGCGATGATCGGGTCGAGCAGATGGCCAGCGGCTTCGCGTATCCATTGCGACAGTAACGGCGAGGAGATTTCCTCGCCCTTCAGCAGGCGGGTGAATGCCTGGTCGCCGATCCGTGATCGCAGGGATTGGAAACCGACGACGGTGTTCAATTGGACATTGTCCGGGCCTGTCAACATTTCGCCGATGCTGCCTGCCCGGCCATGCACGCCGGAATAGGGAATACCGCGAATGAGAAAGCCGGCCTGAACGTCGTCGTCGATGATGATCATCGCAAGTCCGCCTTCCCTGCCGAAGCTACCGATCGTGCGTTCGGCGAGAAGGCTCGCCGTGCACTCGTTCTCGACATAGGGACGCGCGATCGTCGACATCGCGGCGATCTGAGCGCTTTGATCGTCGGTCCAGTCGTTGGCGGCGATGCCGAGGCCGATGATCGGCAATGCGGCGTGGCGATCGACCATATCCCTGACGGCCGCATGCACCGCGCCGACCTTGTGTGCGGGGTCCAGCTCGATATAGACCCGGTCATGAACCTGGCCACTCAGATCGATGAGCACAGCCTCGCCACGCCATTGGCGAAGCTTGACGCCGATCGAGAAGGCGCCTTCCGGACGCAAGGCAAATTCGGTCGCGGTCGCACCGCTGCCAAGGCCAGTGCGACGGTTGGAGGTGACAAGCTTTTCCTCGGCCAGTCGGCGGAGAATATTGGTAATGCCGGGACCGGTCAGGCCGCAATACCGACCGAGTTCCATCCGTGTCAGCGGGCCGTGGCGGCGGATGGCTTCCAGAATGACGCGAATGTTCCTGTCGGCGATTTCACCGGACCGCAGACCGATTGTTTTGGCGCGCGGGGCGCCCAGGTCCTGGGTTTGAAGCCGACGCGGCCCTGACCGAAGATACCGCATGACTGACTTTCCTAGAGCACCATCTCGGTTGTGTACTTCATCAACGGGCTTTGGGAAAGCCGGGCCCAGCTAGCCGCTTTTCGGCTGAACGCCCTATCAATCTGGATCAGGGCTATCACGGCGCTGACGAAGCGCGGCGGGGCGAATGCCGCAAAGCGAACAGATCGTCGAAACTACACGGCAATAGGAGCTTCAATCTAATGGTCACTAATAGCTGCAAGGATGGTCGTTGCCGAATCCATCGCGGCAGGCAGGTCTGAGCGAATAGTCGGTGCCGGTATATCCAACCGAGCCGGTTTGCATCGAGTCATTCGGGGTCGTCGTGCAGGATGACGACGATACGGCAACCACGATGACGGCTGTCGCGGCTGTCAATAATTTGCGGACTTGAAGCATCCCACCCTCCACAGCGCTACCTGAAATCTGCCATATCAGTGCAATTCTCGGTCAAATAGGGCCGACGGTAGTTTCGATAACTGTCGTTGTCGATCAAGATCTCGTTATTCGGATAAGGCCCATCACCGGTTTCCGATCGGGAACGGCTGGGACTCCAGCAAGCCCGGAGTGGTTCACTTCTTTCGCACTTGACGGCAAATCAAAGGTACTTAATCTAAGACTCTGCAAGCCTGCTTGGAGGAGGGGCCGGGCAATC
>NZ_VSZV01000308.1:0-37132 GCF_008919455.1 Rhizobium sp. PEPV16 | reverse complement strand
TAGGTCTTGCGTGCATAATCGATGACAGCTGATCTTTCGGCTGCCGGCCGCTACGACGAACGTCGCGTCTTGTTTGGTCCCTAACCCACTACTTTGAGGTTGAGTAAAGCATGTGATCAGGCATAGTCAGGGCATGCTTGATCTCTCGTTTCCTTGGCCCATCGGCCCCATTCCCATAGCCATGACTGTCTGGGCGTCTTATGGTCTTTACCGTGCAGTTGTAACCCGCGACGGGGTTACGTGGGCGTCAGTAGTTTCAGTACTGGGGCTGGTGGCATTCATGGCAGCACTAACTGCCCAAGTCGTAAAGCCCGTTATCAACCAAGCGCTTGCCCTGATGATAGCCCAATTTCTCGGAACGGGTGCGTGCTTCCTGTTCGTCAAGCTACTGTGGTCCGTTCAAAAAACGAAACCGGAATCATCTGTTCCATCTCTCAGGCGTCCCGACGTCAAAATGTTACGCGGCATGGGCATCTGCCTGAGCTTCCTGATTGTCCTTGACGGGCTTTTCTTTTTATTCCCTGACGCTGGAAAGTGTGCACATTTCAAAGGGTACATGGCTAATAAGTGTGCTGGGAAGGAACTATTTATTGGAATTCATGACCTTCCAGTGGAAATTTATTTTGGAGTTGTCTTGGGCGTTCCTGCAATGGCTGGGCTGATTTTAGGAATTTGGGCGCTGTTTAGGACAGCTGGCCTCCCAGATGCTGACGAGCCAGGTACGAAAAGAGTACCGGCGGTTGATGTCAGGCAGAACACAGAGGGATTGGCGTGACAAAACGCATAAACATCATCTGCCTGGTAGCTTTCTTCCTCTGCTTGGCAGGAGCGTTTGGCGTATCACGATTAAGTGGCGGCGTGGAAAACACACATGGGCTTCTGAGGTATGTATCCATCGTAATAGGCGCCGCTATATTCGCTTTGTTTCCTTTTAGCCTCGGCAGTTTTTGGCTGACACGGAGCTGGCGGGAAGTGCGCAAGGATAAAGCCAAAAGAGAGTTCATACTCAAAGACCCGATCCTTTCGTTTCTCATTTGGCGTGAGGAGTTAGATGGTGGGTAGCGATAGCCTCCCTTTATGATGGTTTGGCCACCGGTAAGGCAGTGAAGGACTGATCATAACGGGTAGCAGCGCCTACCGTTGCCGTGGCCTGGGTGCGGCATTGGCTCAATAACAACTGAGTTGTGACGCTCCAAAAATTAGCGTGTCGGTTTCAGCCACAGCCCACTATGATATAGATCGTCGCGACCTCTCACGAACGGAGCCAAAGCGGGTGAAGTATTTACATGAAGAAGTTCGCTTCTTTGTTTGGGCTTGGTTAGCCGTTGCGCCTCCCTGTGCGGTATGGTTTGCTGGGATGATATTTTATATCAAAATCAACCACATTGATCTTTCCACGGTCTCCCAGGCCTCATTCCTATGCCCTGTTATGCTTTTCGCTTTTATGACGATGCTTCTCGTGGTCGAATTGGGGTCGCAATCCAAATTCAGGACGGGCTTTTTTACTGCATGGCTTCAGATGGCCATGGGAGAAATTACAATCGATGGCCTGTATGAGCGTGGACGGCGAGAAGACAGGTAAATCTCAGCTACACCAATCGTTTCGTTGCCGCGGAGTCACCATAGCGAGATTATTTTGACGAAGCGCCTAAGCACCATCTGTCTGGTTGCCTTTTTTCTTTGCTTATTGGGAGGGTTTGTCATCCATCGACAAGGCTCCCTCGGAATTTTCAGATACATCGAGAACTTCCTGGCCGCCGCCGCGATGGCGTTATTTCCGGTCAGCGTTGTCAGCTACATGTTTAGTTATTCGTGGCGGGAACTGCGTAAGGATAGAGCCAAAAGAGAGTTCATACTCAAACACCCCATGAGGTTTTTGATTTGGCGCGAAGTGAGAGATGAAGCGTATGGCGAGGAGAAGCGTGAGGAGTAGCAATCATAACACACCGGCGATGGGGTCACACCAATCGTTCCGTTTCTTCGGGCTCAGGTGCGTGCAAACCCCTCCCGAACTTCTTGCCGATGGCACGGAAATATTAGCCAGCGGCCGGCGGGTCGCTGCTCAAATCCGTTAGCTGAGATCTAGAAAAGGTGTTCCAATTCGGCGAACGGAGAATAGAATAGCCATTTGGGATTGCAGTAGTAATCCTGATACGTAAAGCCACCAATGGCAAACCCGTATCGTTGGTCATCGTGGAAGGAACGTGTCGTTACGCTCACACGCTCTTTGAGTCGATTTTTCGCCGTAAACCTTACGCAAATGATCCGATCACCATCGCTTAGCGTTAAGACGTTCGATATGGCCGCGTCACTGATTTCACGCTCATTGTAGTAGGTCTTGCGTGCATAATCGATGACAGCTGATCTTTCGGCTGCCGTTGGCGGGATCTGGGTGGAATACACCGGATCGTACCGCTCGGCAGTCCTGCAGCCGGTTAATAGTATCGGGAGTGCGAGAAGAGCCAGGCGAGGCATTTGATTTGTTCGTCGCGGCGTCTCAGTTGCGTGTTGTCGATATGGCCGGTTCAGTCGCACCAGTCGTTCCTCTGTTTCGGGCTTGGCGGTCAGCGATGCGCAGATGATCAATCCAGCAATCATTGAATTATATTGCCATCCTCGGCCGCCCCGAGCTTCCGTCTGAGCGCCTGTTCCTGTTCGCATGATTTGTGCGGGAAATGCTCGAAGCACCACCAGCGTGTTGGCACGGCCGAGGATGGGCTGTGGCCCCAGCCTCCCCATTCCTTGCAGCGTGTGCCGTCAGCATGCCGGTGCTCGCAATAATGTTCAACGATCACATTGGCGCCCGGCGCACTCGAATGGCCTTCGTTGCTCATGGGTGCGCCGTCCTCTGTTTCCCGCTCTTGATGCTCTCGTAGATCATTTCCAGCCGCCTCGAGGCGACATAGGCACTGTCCTCGTATCCGGCTGACGGCCAATCCAGTCGATGGCTGCCGTCCGTCGCCACGATCCAGAACCATCGATTGTCGATCCCTCCGCCTGCCTGTGGCCGAAATATCCTTCCGATCTGGGTATCGCCGTCAAAAGCGACGTAGTCGTCACCGGGTTTCTCCTTCCAGGCGTGCCGCCATTTGTATTTGATTTCTCGGCCGCTGACATGTTCCCACGATTTCCAGGTGATTTGTTCTGGCATGCGTCGTCCTGTCCCCTCGCGAGGTATCTCTTTGACCGCATGGTTGATGGATGGCTCCCGCCCGAGCCGGTGAATTCAGATCAGCGTCGGTTCCGGATCGGGGTCGATCGGATCGATAATGTCAGCCGTGTCGTTCCTGGGCGAACCAACATTGCGGCCGATCGGCCACATGGTCATCAGCTCGGCCGGGAATGGCTTCATCAGGTCGTTCGGATCGGGTTCCGGCGATAGCCAGCGTTCATAATCCTCACGATGCAGGATGACCGGCATCCGATCATGGATCTGCGCCATCATCTCATTCGGCTCGCAGGTGATAATTGCGAAGCTCCGAGTCTCTATGTCATTGTCGCGCCGCGTCTCCCAGATGCCGGCGAGCGCAAAGGGCGAGCCGTCAGCCATGGCGATCGCATAGGGCTGCTTATTCTTGCCAGTGCCGAAAATATCCTTCCACTCGAAGAAGCCGTTGATCGGCACCAGGCAACGGCGCGACCTGTAAGCCGAGCGGAACAGGCCGTTGGTACTGATGCCCTCGCAGCGCGCATTGATCGGCGGCGGACGCCCTCCCGGCTTCATCCATGCCGGCACCAGACCCCAGCGCGCGCTGGCGAATACCGGCCCCATAATATCAGGCTCCCGGACCATGTCGCGAATGATGATTGGATAATCCAGCGTTGGCGCGCCGTTGTAGAGTGGAAATCGGTTTCCGAGCGCATCGATCGCGCCTCGCTCTGCAAAGGCGAAATTGCGCACCAGCTCCTCAAGCGAGGTCTTGATATAGACGCGGCCGCACATCCGGAACTCCATCCCGTATATTAGGTGTTCTGATTATGTTCTTGGTGTCCGAGGCGAGTCAAGGCCGGTCGCTACAACCGACGCAGTCATCACTTTCGCCCGCGTCAAGGTGAAGCCGGTGCCCGTCTAGGATGGCCGATGGCAGAAAACCGCATCCCGCTTGACAACCTTCCTACTGGAAGGTAGATAAAGCCATGAGCAACCTTTTGACGACGTCCGCCGAGATCCTGGCCTCCGCCCGAACCCTGATCATGACCGGAGGCTATAACGGCTTCAGCTATGCCGACATTGCTGCCGTCGTCAGGATCCGCAAGGCGAGCATCCATCACCATTTTCCCAGCAAGACCGACCTGGTGCGCACGCTTGTCGTGCGATATCGCGAAGATGCCGAGGCGGGTATCGCCGGTCTGGAGCAGCAGGTGCGGGATCCCTTCGCGCTGCTCCAAACCTATGCAGGTCATTGGGCCCAGTGCATCGAGGACGCCAGCCGGCCTTTTTGCGTCTGCGCCCTGCTGGCGAGCGAACTGCCGGCACTGCCGCCGGAGGTGGCAGCCGAGGTCAGGGCTTTCTTCCGCTTCCTTTCGACCTGGCTGACCTCGGTGATGGAACGCGGCGCTCGCGACGGCAGCCTGACGCTGGCGAGCGAACCGCGCGTCGAGGCTGAAGCCTTCATGGCCTCCGTCCACGGCGCCATGCTTTCAGCCCGTGCTTACGGCGACCCGGAAATCTTCGCCACCATATTGGCGCCGACATTGCAGCGGCTGTCTCCGGCCGTCGCCCGATAACGTTCCGGGCGGATGAGCGCCGGGAGCGACACACCACGACAACGAAACTACCAACTAGTAGGAAGAATCCCATGTTCAACAACATCCTTCCCGCCCTGGTTCTGGGCCTCAGCGCGCTTTTGTCGGCGGCATCTGTCCATGCCGAAGATCAGAAGGCCGAGCAGTTCCATATCCGCGGCAGCATCGTCGCCTATAGCGGGTCCGCTCTCAAGGTGAAGACCCGCGAAGGAGAGACTGTCGATGTCACGCTTGCCGACGGCTGGAAACTGGCGAGCGTCGCCAATGCGGCGGTCACCGACATCAAGCCGGGCGACTTCGTCGGCATCGCCTCGCTGCCGAGTGAAGGCGGCGGCGACGGCGCGCTTGAGGTGCTGATCTTTCCGCCGGCGATGAAAGGTGCCGGTGAAGGCAGCTACGGTTGGGACCTCAAGCCCGACAGCAGCATGACCAACGCCACCGTGGCCGATGCCGTCAAGGGCGTCGATGGCCGCACCGTCACCGTCTCCTATCACGGCAAAGAAAAGAAGATTTCCATTCCGGACGGCACGCCGGTCGTGACCATCGCTCCGGCCACCAAGGACGATCTCGTTCCCGGCGCCGTCGTCTTCATCCCCGCCGAGAAGGCTGCCTCGGGGGCCCTCGCTCATCAGGTCCTCGTCGGGAAAAATGGCGTGGTCCCGCCCATGTGACCACATCGTCGCCGGTCGGCCGGGCCGCCCCCGGCTCGACCGGCGATTAACCAGAAAATGCCGCCTGACCGGCAGTCCCGAACGACGGAGAACACCGTCTCGACAGCCGCCCGTCGGAGCTAGAAACCAGTCTCGATGACGGACGACGCCGCTCACGACGGTGAGACGCCCCTATCAGACCAACACCATCACATTCAGGAAAGAGATAATGATGACCACCGATCAAACCACCGTCGCGTCTGGCGACAGGGAAGAGTGGCTGACGCGCTATTACTTCACGCGAGCAGCCTTTTCCGCCATCTGGGTCGCAGCAGCCTTGACGGCCGGGAACCAGTCGCTCGCCGTCGCGGCCGCCTTGCTGATCCTCTACCCGGCCTGGGATGCCGCCGCCAATTTTGTCGACGCAGCGCGGAGCGGCGGCCTGGCAAACAACCACAGCCAGGCGATCAACGTCGCCGTCAGCGCGGTGACGACAGCGGCCGTGATCGTCGCGCTGACGATGAGCATGAACTGGGTTCTGGGCGTCTTCGGCCTCTGGGCCATCTTTTCCGGCCTGCTGCAGCTTGGAACCGCTGTCCGGCGTTGGAAGACCGATGGCGGCCAATGGGCGATGATCCTCAGCGGCGGCCAATCCGCCGTGGCAGGCGCCTTCTTCATCGCCCAGGCGCAAATGCCGGAAGCGCCATCCATCGCCAACATCGCCGGCTATGCCGGCCTCGGCGCCTTCTATTTCCTGGTGTCGGCCGTCTGGCGAAGCGTCACGCAGATGCGGCGGAAGCGGGCCTGAGCCGACCGGAGCGGGATCTCCTGGGCGGGCGACGAGCAGCGTCGGAATGGCTCGCCCGCCGCCGCCGCTTATTTCCTGTCATTTCATGAATGGTGGGTGAGGCGCGCCGCCGAAACCAGCCCCTCATCCGCCTGCCGGCACCTTCTCCCCGTAAACGGGGCGAAGGGACATGCCGCACCGGCTTCCTTACCCTCGACGCCGCGTTTGGCACGTCCCCTCTCCCCGTTTTTTACGGGGGTCCGGAGGACGGGTCGAGACGAGTGGCTCGACCCCGGTAGGGTTAGGGTGAGGGGCAGCCATTGGCGCCAACCGGACAGCAGTGGCCCTGAGCCTGGGATCCATGCCCGCTGTTGATCGATACGAAAGTGGATCCTCGGGTCAAGCCCGAGGAAGACGGAGAGGGGGTGGGTCTGGAGCAAGGACAGGACGTATGCGAACACGGTCGCCGATCTTGTTCTGCCGAAACGCACAGCGCGGTGTGACCGCATTCACCGCCTTGTGTAAGTTTTCAAAAAGCAGTTAACTGCCATCGTTGGCTATGCTTCGTGTGCTGAGACGTGTCCGCATTTCGGGGGAAATCGCGTGCGCTGGTCTAAACCGCTCAGACTGCATCTCGGCGTCCTGGTCGTCGCATCGCTGCTTTGCACGTCGACGCCGATCATCTGGCTGGCATTCAAGCAAGGAAGCGATGCTGCGGTCAGTGCGGGCGTGCAGCAGATGCGCGAGATGAGCCTGCGGCTGATCGAGGGGTACCGCAATACGCTGCAGGGCGGCACCGAGGCGGTGGCACTGGCATCGACCCTGCCGCAGCTTACCTCCCCGCCGCCCCAGGATATCACGGCGAAACAGCAATTCTTTCTGGAGGTTCTGCGAAACGTCCCCAACGCGACGAGCGTCTACACCGGCTATCCTGACGGCTCGTATCTGCAGGTCATCAACACGCAAAGGCAGGATGTCCGCCGGATCCTCGCAGCACCCGATGGCACGGCCTTCGCGATCCGCACGATAGCACGCAGCCAGGGGCCGGACGTCATATCGACGTTTCGCTTCCTCGACGGCCAGGCAAGGCCGATCGCCGAGCGTGACGTCGACCATGCATCATTCGATCCGCGGCAACGCCCCTGGTACCAATCCGTCATCCAGCACGGCGAGGAAGTATCCGTCGGGCCCTATGTTGCGGGAACTCTGCAGCTTCCAACGCTGACGATCGCAGCACCGATGAAAGACGACGATCAGGTTGTCGTCGGCATCAACATCCACCTGATGACTGTCGGCCGCCTGCTGGATGCTGAGGAGATTTCGCCGCGGGCGCGCGCCTACATCATCGATGATGCCGATGATCTGATCGCCCATTCCGACCCGGCAATCATGAACAGGCTTCTCGGCGTATGGTCGAAAAATGCCGATGGCGCCGTTGCCGTCGATACGACGAAAGACAGTTACGACACGAGCCTCGAAACGGTGGCGAGGCTCAGGCGGGATCCGGCCTTTGCCAGCGGCGGCGTGGTGCGGATCGATCTCGATGGCGAACGCCAGATCCTGCAGATCGCCCCCGTCGGTGTATCCGGTCTGTTCAAGGGAAGCGTCGCCGCAATCGTCGTGCCCCTGGAAGATCTGGTGGCTGAGGCCAATCGGCTGCTCGTGCACAATCTCCTCGTTGCCGGCGCCTTCCTGATCGCGGGTGTCGCTGCCTCGGTGATGCTGTCGCGCATGGTCAGCCGCTCCCTTTATCGGCTGGCCGACGAGGCGCGCAGGATCGGCGATCTCGATGTCGGCGAGAAAGGTGTCTCCCACTCCTTCATATCGGAGATCAACACGCTGGCGAGCGCGCTGGCGGCAAGCCGCCATGCCATCAGCCAGTTTGCCCTCTATGTTCCGCGTGAAGTCGTCAGACGGATCGTCAATCCCGAAGGGCGAGCGGTCGCCAAGGCGCAGCGTCAGGATGTGACGGTGCTCTTCACCGACATCAGAGACTTTACCACCATATCCGAGCAGCATTCGCCCGAGGACGTGGTCGATATGCTGTCAGCCTATTTCGAACTGTTGAACACCATTGCCGAACGCAATGGCGGCACTGTCGTGCAATATCTCGGCGATTCCATTTTCGTCATGTGGAACGCCCCTGTTCCAGATGTCAGACATGCCGAAAACGGCTGCCGATGCGCGCTTGCCATGAAAGCGGCGATCGACGAGTTGAATGAAGCCAACCGCCAGAATGGCCGTCCCGCGCTCATCACCCGATTTGGATTGCACACCGGCCCGGCGGTCGTCGGCAGCTTCGGCGCGATTTCCAGGCAGCAGTACACGGCCATGGGCGATACGATCAATGTCGCCTCGCGGCTGGAAGGATTGAACAAGGAATTCAATACGTCGATCCTGGTCAGCGCCGCCATCCACGATGCTGTCGCCGATTGCTTCGTTCTTCGCCCGCTGGGCCTGGTGCCGGTCAAGGGGCGCGCCGAGAAGGTCGATTTATGGGAGCTGGTTGGGGGAAGCGGCGACTAGCGACGGGCGATCCCGAGGTGGAGCCTTCGGGTTGCCACCAACGGCAGCTTTGCGCCAAAAGGGGCCATATCGAAGGGTTGGCGATGACCAAGATGGGGCCGGAAGGAGACTGGCCGCATCTGGAAGTCAGCCAGAAATGCAGTGCAGTTGCAGTTCGGGTCTCCCCGGACAGAACTGGGCACTTCCGCCGAAACCCCCGCTCGCAGCCAGACGTTCACAAAGAAGCATGACTGCTCGATCGAGGTGGAGATCGCCTGGATATTACCTCTTACGATTTGTTGACTGACCTGCGGTTGAACAATAACTTGCTAATTTGGTCATTAGGCTTGTCCTCACATGACGGACCAATCTATTCAGCGTCGCCTTGCCGCCATCGTCGTTGCCGATGTGGTGGGATATACACGCCTGATGGAGGCTGATGAAGTCGCAACGCTGGCGAACCTCAGGGAACTCCGTTCTGGCGTTATCGAGCCGGCTGTGATGCGCCACAACGGTCGCATCTTCAAGGTCGTGGGCGACGGATTCCTAATCGAATTCGGTAGTGCAGTGGACGCGGTCGCAGCAGCATTGGAAATGCAACGGGCCACCACTGCTGTTGAGGTTTCCGGAGACCGGCGCCTGCTTTTGCGTGTAGGCGTCAATCTGGGAGATGTCATTGACGACGGTTCAGACATGCTCGGCGACGGCGTCAATGTCGCGGCGCGACTCGAGGCGCAGGCCGCACCGGGAGGTATCTGCATTTCAGCCAAAGTTCACGGCGAGATCGTCGGCAAGATCGGCGACCGGTTCTTTGATGCAGGCGAACGCTACCTAAAGAACCTGACTCGCCCGGTCCGCGTGTGGCATTGGCCGGATGCGCTGCAGAGCACATTGCCGCTGCCCGAATGTCCCTCGATCGCTGTATTGCCGTTCACGAATATGAGTGGGGATGAAGCGGACGCGCCTTTCGTCGACGGCTTGACCGAAGACCTGATCACCGACCTTTCCCGTACGGCTGGCCTGTTCGTCATCGCGCGCAATTCCGTGTACTGCTACAAGGGCAAGCCGGTCGACGTACGGCTGGTCGCCCAGGAACTCGGCGTCCGCTACGTCCTGGAGGGGAGCGCCAGACGCGCAATGGGCCGTGTCCGCATCAATGCCCAATTGATCGACGCGCTTGGCGGCCAGCACTTGTGGGCCGACAGGTTTGACAGAACGGTGGAAGATGTTTTCGAATTACAGGATGAAGTTAACGCCAAGATTGTTGAAGCCCTCGTCGGCCGGCTGACCATCCCGAAGCAGCGCAATCGGCCGAAGAACCTTGAGGCGTATGATCTGTGTGTGCGCGCCCGCCTCCTGACGGAAGAGTCGCCGCAAACTGAGCGTGAGGCCTATATGCTGCTCCAACGCGCGGTTAAGCTCGAGCCATTATATGCCGAGGCGCTCGGTCTGCTCGCCTATAACCGTTGGCTTGCCTGGACTCATTTCGGCGAGCCCGAAGATCCTAACCGTCGGATGGCGGTGACGCTCGCGCAGAACGCGGTCGACCTAGATCCCAACGATGCCGGCTGCCGTTACGTTCTGGGGACCATTTTGGCTTATGAGCGGCGATGGGAGGAATCGGACGCCGCCTTCGCCAAGGCCCTGGAGCTGGACCCCAACCACGCCGACACCTGGGCCGCCATGTCGGACATGTCCGTGCTGGACGGCAGGGTTGCCGATGGACTAGCGCAAATCGAAAAAGCTCTGCGGCTCAATCCCCATCCAACCTGCTGGTATCTTTGTCATCTTGGGCAGGCGCAGTACGCCGCGCGTGACTATGAGGCGGCAGCCGCGACACTCCGCAGGGAAGACACGTATCGTACCAACTCACGCAAATTCCTGGCTGCTACGCTTGCGCAGTTGGGCCACCTTGAGGAGGCGCGGCGAGAAGCAGAATTGTTCCTGATCGCCCACCCTCATTTCACGATCAGCCATTGGCTCAGCTCCCAGCCGCTGCGTGATGCATCTGTACGAGACCACTTTGTCGACGGCTTTCGAAAGGCCGGCCTGCCGGAGATGTGACAGCGGGTGGGAACAATCGCGACGCGTATTTCTTTCGTCATTTGATCATGGGCTCCAAGGGTATCGCCAATGGGATGGGAAGCGCTCGGGCAATGGGGTGAAGACGCGGTTCGCATCGAACGGCTCACGGGTGGAGTTGCCAACGACGTGTGGAGCGCTCGCGCCCACGGGCAGCTCGCGGTCGCTCGTCTCGGCTCCAGGAGCGACGCTGATCTTGCATGGGAAGCCGAGCTGCTCCAATACCTCGACCGTGAAGGCATGACCGTTCCGGGACCGATCCCGACGACTGACGGCCGACTGTTCGTGGACGGTCTGGTGGTGATGAAATACATGGAGGGCGGACCGCCCGAGACGGAGTCCGACTGGCGTCGCGTTGCCGACACGCTGCGCGAGCTGCATCGGCTGACGCAGGGCTGGCCGCAGCGCCCGGGCTGGCGATCGTCGATCGACCTCCTGCATACTGAGACCGGAACGAGGATCAACCTTGCCGCGATGCCGCCTGAGGCTGTTATTCGATGTCGAGCAGCATGGGCGCGGCTCATCGGGCGTCAGACATGTGTTGTCCACGGCAACCCCAACAGCCCCGGCAACGTCCGCATCACCGCAGATCGGGTCGCGTTGATCGACTGGGATGAGTCACATGTCGACGTCCCCGACCTTGACCTGGTGCTGCCCGACAACGCTGCCGATCTCGACGACGGCGCACATGACATCGCAGCGCAAGCCTCAGCCGCATGGGAAGCCGCCGTCTGCTGGCAAGACGAGTACGCAGTCAAGCGGCTTGCCGAAGTTCGAGCGGTCTAAGCAGTTGAGTTGAAGGCGGGCTGTCACACGCTCGCGCTGAGCGTGATGAGAAGTTCATCCAACTGCTCGAACTGCTCGGGCAACGCGTCTTCCATGCCGACGAAAGACTGGTCGAGCGCTTCCTTCGAGGGATAGAGTTCCTGCAGGACCAGCAGCGTCCTGCCGTCCTCTTCCTCGAAGGTCACCGTGGTGACGGCGCCCTCCTCCCCGCCTTCGTCATTGGTCCAGACGAGGCGCGATGGCGGCGACACGTCGAGATACTTGCCGAAGAAGGCCATGGCGTCCGAGGCATCGTGGCCGAAGGTGATGCGATAGCTGCCGCCGGTGCGAACATCCATCTCGCAGGAAAGCAGGGGAACGCCCATCGACTTCGGCGCCCACCACAGCTTGAACAATTCCGGCTTGGTCCACGCGTCGAATACGAGGCGAACCGGGCCGTTGAAGGTGCGCGTCACCACGAGTTCAAGCTCGGATTTCCGTTCGACCACCGTGCGGCCGTTACTCGCTCTGTCTCCCATCGGCTTTCTCCTTCCGTTTCATGGCCTCGATGACGTCATCAAGCGCGTCGAAGCGTGCGTTCCAGATCTGACGGCGCGCTTCGATCCAGGCCGCCTCTTCCTCGAGCCCGCGTGAGCCCAGTCTGCAGGTCCGCACACGCCCGACCTTCTCCGTCGTCACCAGCCCCGCCTGCTCCAGGACGCCGATGTGCTTCTTCATGCCCGTGAGGGTCATGTGGAATTTCTCTGCGAGCTCCGTGATCGAAGCATCCGCACTGCCGAGCTGTTCCAGAACGCCGCGTCGCGTGGCATCGGAGAGCGCGGCAAAGGAGGCATCAAGGCGAGCTGTCGAAAACTGAACCATATAGTTCAGTGTCTAGCACGCGGATCGGCGTCATGCAAGGGGCCGAGATCGGCCGGAGGCTAGCGGCTAGCGTTGGAAAGTTAGGTGGATGATGCCACTTGGCGCCGTTTCCGCCTTGACGGTGTAGCCAGCTTCCAGGCCGCGCAGATCGTCCCACAGGCGGATGCCGCGCCCGAGCAAAATCGGCGTGATGGCAACATGAAGGCGGTCGACAAGGCCAGCTTTGAGATAATCGCGAACGACGGTAGGACCACCGCCTATCCTCACATCCTTGCCGTTTGCGGTCCTCACGGCCTGCTGGAGCGCATCATCAGGGCTGGTATTGAGAAAGTGGAAAGTCGTGCCACCGGCCATCTCCAGGGAGGGCCGCGACTTGCGGGTGAGGACGAAGACCGGACACCCGAACGGCGGCTCGTCGCCCCACCAGCCACGCCAGTTCGGATCGTCGGGAAAGTTGTGGAGACCGAACATGCCGGCGCCCATGATCTCGGCGCCCACATTCTCGAAATATTCCTTCGCATAGTCGTCGTCGAGACCTGTGGTCCCTGCTCCCGTCGTATCCTTGAGCACGCGCTCACGGAACGTTCGCGTTGCCGCATACGCGCCGACGAGACGCGGCCAGTCCTCGCCGAACGGGCTTTCGGGCGTCTGGTCCGTCGTTGTCGCGAAACCATCGAGCGAGATCATGAGATCGACACGAACTACCACTGGGAATCCTCCTTGCGGGTTGTTTGCACCACAGCCGCCCTACCATTCAGGGCTGGATACTAAGGCAACTGCCTTCATATTTGGAGCCGGACACTAAGGCAAGTACCTTTTTATCCTTGACCGCCGCCACCGACCAATTTACGGATTGATATGCCTTACCACTCGACCCCCCTCGACCTCGCCTTTCACGCTCTCAGTGACCCGACCCGCCGTGCCGTGGTGTCGCGTCTGGTCGAGGGCGAGTTGCCGGTCAGCGCGCTTGCCGAGCCTTTCGACATGGCGCTGCCCTCCTTCGCCCAGCATCTCAAGGTGCTGGAAGATTGCGGGCTGATCGCCAGCGAGAAGCGCGGGCGCAGCCGCTGGTGCCGGCTGGTGCAGGCGCGTTTCGACGAGGCGGCGGACTGGATGGTATCGGAGCGCCGGCGCTGGACCGAGCGGTTGGATCGCCTGGAAGTCTACCTGGAAAAAACCGAAGAGGATGATGAAGGACATGGCAAGTCCGTTTGAGACATGGTCGCTCGACCGCGAAATCGTGCTGGTGAAGCTGCTCAACCACCCGCGCGACAAGGTCTTTGCCGCCTGGATGGATCCCAAGGCGCTTGGCGAATGGTACGGGCCGGCCGGCCTCAGCATCGAGACCCACGAAGCCGATATCCGCGAGGGCGGGGTCTGGCGGTTCGACATGGTGGGCGTGTTCGAGGGCCGGGAGCAGCGCTTCCCGAACCTCATGCGCTTTCTGGAGATCGTGCCGAACGCGCGGATCGTAATGGACTATGGCACGCCCGACCCTGACGACCCCGACCGTTTCCGCGCCACGATAACCTTCGATGAGCAGGCCGACGGCAAGACGGTGCTGACCATGCGCCAGCTCCACCCCAGCGCCAAGCGGCGTCAGGTGGTCATCGGCTTCGGCGCGGTGGAATACGGGCTGCAGACGCTGGATGGCCTCGCCGCCTGGTTGGACGGCTGAGCCCTCGGCCGCGCGGCTGAGCCCTCGGCCGCTCGGTGCCGTCCGGAGGGGGATGAAGGCGCCGCCAATGTCCTCTTCTCCCCAGCGGGGAGAAGTGCCGGAGCGATAGCGAGGCGATGAGGGGGTGAGCGGCGAAGCCGCGAATGCGCTGAGCAAAGGGCAATGAATGGTGGGCCGTGTGGCCCCTCATCCGACCCTTCGGGCGACCCGTCCTTCGCCCCCTCAGGGAAGAAGAGGGAGCAAGATTGGTGCGCTTCTGCCGAATCCACCAATCCAATCAATTGATCTCGCCGCGCGGGGGATCACGACGGTGATCTGTGCACTGGGTTGGCCGACAGCGCCAGCAAAAGGCGAATCGATGTCAGGGATGAGGAGAAAGAATTGAACAGCTTGGTCACGGATGAATTTCCCCTACGCGACACGCAGAAATTGCGATACGAGATGCTCGATGCATTGTCTGATGCAGACCTTGCTTATGCATTT
Organism: Rhizobium sp. PEPV16; assembly: GCF_008919455.1. Lineage (NCBI taxonomy): Bacteria > Pseudomonadati > Pseudomonadota > Alphaproteobacteria > Hyphomicrobiales > Rhizobiaceae > Rhizobium > Rhizobium sp. PEPV16. The sequence continues at coordinate 22,554 of NZ_VSZV01000308.1, read as the reverse complement.
CCGGGCGACAATCCCACACTTGGCGATCTCCTGCGGGAAATGGGCTGGATTGAGCACTGCTATATTGAGTCCTTTAGAACTCTGAAGATGGATTGGTCTTGTAGCGGCGCACCAGAACTCGCTGCAACCGTGGCCGGTATTCGGACTTGGTATGGTTCGCTCGACGACGAGTTTGAGGCCGTCATACACGGGTATTCTGAGGCCGACCTGAAAGACAGAACCATTGACCGGGGGCACTGGTCCCCCTCTGCCATGGTGCAATTCCATATCTTTCGCGAAGCTGTATTGATGTTTCTGGCCAAAGCCAGTGTTTACCTTAAGGCCATGCGCAAGCACCTTAGCGACGAGTGGCGAGCAGCCATTGGCTGACGGGGCCTCATAGGTCGCAAGATCCCGCCGAAGGTAGAGCACGAACTCACAGACCTCGGACGGTCATTGATCACGCCGCTGACGCTGCTCGCGGACTGGGCCTTCGAGAACCGCCGGCAATGGAAAACGCCTGCTTGCCTACGACAAGGAACACGACGGACCGGCGAAGTAATTCGCCGCGTCATTTGTCGAAGACTGTTTCCAATTTGCGGCCATTTGCCCGACAGGGGTGAGCCAAGCACTATCATGTGGTTGCTGGCGCCACCTGATTGCAGCGGCAGCCAGCCTCGAGCCTCACTCAACCTCCCTCAACCTCCCTTTGGTTAGCAGAAAACCTGCCCCCTCCTCCGTCATCCCAGGCCCTGAGCCTGGGATCCATGCCCGCTGCTGATTGAGAGTGGATCCTCGGGTCAAGCCCGAGGAGGACGGAGCGCGGGGTGGCGTCTGCAGCAGGAACAAGCGACCTATCCCGACATGATCGGGAGCCATCAACACCGATTTTGTCCCGTATGCAAAATTGCATTTGACATTACGCTGTCCGCAATATATCCATGCAGTTATATAGCTAGATGGTGATATATGGACGACAAGCTCGATGCGATTTTCTCCGCACTCGCCGATCCCACGAGGCGAGCAATTCTTGGGCGGCTTGCCAACGGCAAGGCAACGGTGGCTGAACTCGCTGATCCCTTCGAGTTGTCTCAGCCTGCCATATCGAAGCATCTCAAGGTCCTGGAACAGGCCGGCTTGATCCGCTCTGGCCGTGAAGCGAACTCGCGTCCCCGCGTCCTCGAGCCGGCCGCGTTGAAGACGGTTGCTGATTGGATCGCCGATTACAGACGCTTCTGGGATCAAAGCTTTGATCGTCTCGATGACTATCTATCCAAGGTACAAGGATACGAAAATGACTAATCCAGAGACCAACACCGACAACACCCGCGACCTGGTTCTTGTCCGAAAGTTCGATGCTCCATGCGACCTGGTTTTCAGGGCATGGACCGACCCGAAAGCGTTGGCGCAATGGTGCGGTCCGCACGGTTTCAAGGCGGTGGGCGACAAGCTCGAAGCCTGGCCCGGCGGTAGACACCGCGCCTGTCTGATCGCGCCAGATGGAGAAGAGCATTGGGTCGGCGGACAATATCTGGAGGTCGAGCCGCCGCACAGGCTTGTCTTCACACATGCCTGGGAACTCGCAACCGGCGAAAATAGCCCGGAAACGGTCGTCACCATCACGTTCAAGGACAGCGGCGGAGGCACGGAAATGACTTTTCGGCAGAGTGGATTTGATAGCGCATCGTCCCTTGAGGGTCATGGAGACGGCTGGTCGCAAAGTTTCGAGCGATTGAGCTTGTTTCTCGGGACTGAATCCGAAGGGCCGGATCATGCGTAAGGCGGCGATGAAGCTCTATTATTGCGAGACGCTCAATCCCCGGAAGGCCTGCGCCGCCGCTCGTTATCTGAAAGCCGACGTCGAGTTCGTCAGGGTTGATCTGGCAAACGGAGAACAGCGCACCGCAGAATTCCTGGCGCTGAACCCGAACGGGAAAGTCCCGGTGCTGCAGGATGATGCCGGAACCTTGTGGGAAGCGAACGCAATCATGTGCAGGCTGTCTGACAGCGTCGCATCGGATTTCTGGCCGCATGACCACCGCCAGATCGACGTGCTGCGCTGGTTGAGTTGGGATGCCAGTCACTTCACCCAGCACGGGGCAACGCTCTGGTTTGAAACCTTGATCAAGCCGTTGTTCGGCGGGGAGCCTGACGCCGCCGTGATCGAAAATGCGAAGACGAGTTTTCGAGCCCATGCTCGCGTGCTCGACGGTCATTTGGCCAAGAACAGCGTCGCCGTCGGGGAGACACTGACCGTCGCGGATTTCGCATTGGCCGCTGCACTTCCTTATGCGACTTCCGCTGAGATTCCAGTTGCCGAGTTTCGGCATATACAGGCGTGGTACGGACGGCTTGAAGAACTGGATGCGTGGCGAAACCCTTTCCCAGCCTAGGTGGGCACGGGCGAAGGACCTTTTGCCAGGGTGAATGCGTTGGCAAAGGCGCGTGAATTTATCGAGATCAGCCACCTGATGTCACAGGAGAAATACCGTGACAGGCAATGAGCAAAAGCGCTCCGCTTCAGGCGTGCGCCGGGCGCCAATGCGGATAGGTGACATAGGCGGTGAGCGCGCCCTCCTCATGCGTGCTGATCGTCACCGTTTCACCTTTGGGCATGTAGACGATCTCGCCCGGTCCGGCGGTGACCGTTCCCGCCTCTGTCGCGACCGAAAGCCGCCCTTCCAGAACGATCATGACGTCGTCAACAACAATCGTCTCGGTCAGGCTCTGGCCGGGCGCGTAACGCCCATAGCCGATGGTGATCGGCCCTCCGTGCCGCTCGTCGACCAGATTGCCGACGGAGATGTCTGCCTCCTGTCCGGGGGAACGCTCGAGGACCGCATCGGTAATTGCGAATTTCTGCATCTTCATCGTCTTCCTCCATGCCGTGGGCAGAGCTAGGGCGGAGTATTGATACGCCAAGACGGATGATGGCTGTTTCGATCGGAGGACATTCCCGCGTCGGAAGAGCTCGGCGTAAAAATGCGCCCCCAACCTCCGTCATTCCAGGCCGTGAGCTGCTTTATCTGGACCCGCCCATAGCAGGTACGATCTAACCCATCCGGATGATTGTAATCACTGGTCCGATCTATAGTTTAGAGCAGGTTTGCGGCGACTCCACGCGAAATTGTCGTCGATTGGGGCTCGATCTTCGCGACGACAAAGATCATGCCCGAAGAAAGCAGATGTGGCTGGTGTGTAAAGGAACCTTCATGGCTGGAGCAGCCTTGATCGGTCCGATAGGCTCCATGTGATCGGATGATGTTTGAAAGGTAACGACATGCGCAAAACAATGGCAGTCGGCCTGGCCGCCTTGATCGCCATCTACTTTCTCGGCGGCATGAGCGCGAGACGTGAGATCTTTCCTTGGCCACAACTTTCCGCGCTGAAGAAACAGGTTGTCGGAGAGAAGGTGGGGGCTCCAAGCCGTTACACGTTCGACGACAAGGAACGGCTCATCGGCGATGAATCGAAAACGCTTGTGACCTGCCCGGCGCAGACCGACCGAACTGCCGTCTTACTCATTCTTGGCCAATCGAACGCGGCCAACTACGGAGGACAACGGCACCGGTCGAATTATGGCGCTCGCGTTGTAAACGCCTTTGACAAAAAGTGCTTTGTCGCAGCGTCGCCACTTCTTGGGTCGACCAATACCAGGGGAGAATACTGGACGCTTCTTGCGAATAATCTGATCGCATCGGGACAAAATGACAACGTCATCCTCGCACCTCTCGCCTATTCCGGATCTGAGGTCGCACGATGGGCGGCAGATGGTGACTTCAATCCCGTGCTGGTCGATACAGTGAAACAGCTTCAGGATTCCGGTTACCGGATAACGAACGTCCTCTGGGTGCAAGGAGAGGCGGACCTGGTTATCGGCACCACTGCGGAGGCCTACCAGGAACGTTTCATGTCGATGGTCAACACGTTGCGTCAGCACGGTGTCGAAGCACCCGTTTACATTTCGATCGCATCGAAATGCCTCGAACCCAGCAACGGCGGCTTCAAGGAGCATATTCCAGACAATGCGGTCGTGCGGGCGCAACTGGCCCTGTCAAAAAGCGGCCACGGTATCCGAGAGGGCGTCAATTCCGATGCGTTACTCGATGGAGACGACCGCTACGACGATTGCCATTTCGGGAGCACAGGCGGGGAGAAAGCGTCGCAGGCCTGGCTGAACCTTCTGCGCTCCGACGGCCGCCTGGAAAGCTCGCGATAGTCTTGCCTGAACCGGTTTTCGCGCCTTCGCGAGTGGCGGCCTCGGGCCCTGCCCGGTATTCGACACCTTGTCGCTTGTGCCCCAGCAAGACAGGGCACCTCGCTAAGAGGTCGCCCTGTTGTTCGTGTTTCTCTTGATGCTAGAGCTTTCCCTCTGCCAGCAGTTCGCGGGTCCGCTTCAGGGTCGACAGCAGAGCGGCCTTGTAGCCCGTTTCGCCGTCGAACTGTGCCTGCTCGGCCCGCTCTTCCGGGCCGTTCGGCTGTTTGCCGCGCAGGCCGAGATAGCAGTAGAAGCGCAGCTGAAGCTGGCCATCTTCATCCTCGAAAAGCTCGTTGACGATCGCTCCCTCGCGTGGGCCTGTGGCCTGAAAGAAGGTGACCTTGCTTTGCGGCTCCAGCGTGATGATCTCGCGCAGATCCAGCCCGGCAATCGTCGCCTCGCGCACGAAGTGGGTCGCGCTTTCCTCCACGACATCGCAGCGAGTGCAGAGACCGGCGGGAAGAAAGAGCCGGGCGTCGCGCGCCTTGCGTTCGAGACCCTGCCAGGCCTCGGCGCGCGTTAAAGGGGTTTCGCCTTCCGGGTTCACCGGAACTGTGGCGGTCGAATAGATCATGGTAATCGTCCTTTCGAGATCGCTGTTGCTGCCTCAGGCGGAGGCAGCGGTTTCCGTGGCGAAGGTGCGATAAGAGCGCAGCGGGCGGCCGAGCAGCTTTGTCAGGCGTTCGAGGTCGCCGGCCTCAGGCAGCATTCCGTCGGTCAGGAAACGCTCGCCCATCAGCCGCATGTCGTAGGCCGCCCAGGCAGGCATGAACTGTTTGAGATTCTGCCCGAAGCCCTCGGTATTGTCACCGCCATAGGCGATCGGGCGGGCGAGCACGTCCGACCAGATGGCGGCGATATCGGCTCCGGTCAGTGTCTCCGGACCGACGAGGTTGATCCGGTCGAGCGCCAGCGGCTCTGCAGCCTGTTCGCGGCGCAGCAGCTCGAGGGCGGCGATTTCGGCGATATCACGCACGTCGATCATGGCGAGACCCTTGGCGCCGATCGGCATCGGATAGGCGCCGTAGCCGGTGATGACATCTTTGACCATCAGATCATTCTGCATGAAGTAGGCCGGGCGCAGGATCGTCGCCTTGAAACCCATCTGCTCGATCATCCGCTCGACGCCGAACTTGCCGGCGAAATGTGGCACGTTCACATAGACGTCGGCGTGGATCACCGAGAGGTAGACGATCCGCTCGATGCCGGCCGATCGGGCGACATTCAGCGCAATCAGAGCCTGGGTGAATTCGTCCGGCACCACGGCGTTGAGCAGGAACAGGGTCGACACGCCCGACATGGCGTTGCGCAGCGAGTCGACGTCGAGGAAGTCGCCTTGGGCGACGCTGACGCCAGCCGGGAATTCGGCTTTCGACGGGTCGCGGACAAGAGCGCGGACATCGGCGCCGCGCTTGACGAGGTGTTCGACGACTTGGCGGCCGACATTGCCTGTGGCGCCGGTAACGAGAATGGTCATGGTTTTTCTCCGTGTTGGGTTGCTTGACACGGCGAATATGTGTGGTTCACTGGTAGTCCGATAGACGGCGATTTTGGACAGGCCGTCTCACTTGTGGAACGCTCATGGATCTTCTTGCGCTTGCCGATTTCAATCTCGTTGCCCGCCATGGTGGCTTCGGCAAAGCGGCAAGGGCGACCGGCCGGCCGAAGGCGACATTGTCGCGGCGTGTCGCCGAGCTGGAAAGCGGTCTCGCTCTGCGGCTGTTTGAACGGGGTGCGCGTAACCTGAAACTTACCGAGGAAGGACGGGCGCTGTTCGAGCGGACGGGGGCGCTGCTTGCCGAACTGGACGAGACGGCTACTGCGATTGCCTCCGGCGGTCAAAAACCCAAGGGAAGATTGCGGATCAGCGCACCCTTGCACTTTTCCCAGACCGCCATGGGCAGGATCGCCGCCGGCTTTGCCCTCAAATATCCGGAGGTGAGGCTTGAGGTGACGAGTGAGGACCGGTCCGTCGATATGATCGAGGAAGGCTACGATCTGGTCATCCGGGTCAATCCCGATCCCGACGAAAGCCTGGTCGGACGGGCGTTTCTGCGCGACCGGCTGGTGGTGGTGGCAAGCCCCGATCTTCCCCGCCCGACCGGCGGACGCGCTGCGCCCGGCGTTGCGCGTGGCGCAGGCGAAACGCAAACATGGCAGGTGAAGACATCAGGCGGCCGGTCGACGATCAAGATCGAGCCCGTGCTCACCCTGTCAACGCTCATCACCATCCGCGATGCGGTGCGCGCCGGCGTCGGCGCAGGACGTCTTCCCATTTCGCTTGTCAGCCACGACCTGGCGGACGGCACGCTGGTCAATTGGGGGGAGATCGACGGCCCCGAGGTCACTCTCTGGACGCTCTACCCCTCACGGCGGCTGCTCAGCGCGCGCGTCTCGGCGTTCCTCGATTTTCTGAAACAGGCCTTCCCCAACGGCACGCCGGAGGAACTGGCCGCCTATATCGGCAGGTGATGACCACGCTTTGCCGGTGTGGCGGGTCTGGCCTAGGCTTTTGACCTCGGTCTGGCATCTCCGAACCGCAGGTGCGGGAGTGGGCGTCGGCCACGACAAAAGAGCTTGGGGGATGCGACGCATTAAAAGCCGCGCAACATACCAGCGAGCTTGAGGTTCCCTAAAGGGCAATAGCGTAACGCAGGTGATTTGCTAGATTGCAGTCGATTGTTTCTTCACTCCCGGGCAATGTTTTTGGAGATTTGGGAACTGGTAGCTGTTAGCAGCCAAAACGGCCTCATATCAAGACAGGTCACCTCGCGCGCTTTCGTGCGTTGGAGGTCGCCGCGCGAGCGTTGAGGCTTCGCTGGAAAGAATTTGGCACCAAGCCTCTAGTTATCCGTGCAATTTGAGACCTGCAGTGGAATTCGTAGGGGAGAAGACAACAATGAACTTACAGAGAAACGTCACGCTTGTGCTTGGCCTGGCAGTCGCGGGAGGAATCGGAAGCCCATCGCTCGCGCAGGAGCTGAAGCATTTCAGTCCTAAGGGAAAGATGCCCTCGGAATATACGATACAGGCGCAAAAACTGCAGCGGGATCTCCTGCCGCTTACCGACAAACAAGATTTTGAGGAAGCGAAGCGCGGTTTCATTGCCGCCCCGCCCTACCGCAAGATCATGAACGACAAGGGCGATGCGGCCTGGAACATGGACAACTGGGATTTCCTGCTTCAAGGGAAGGATTTCGACAGCATCCATCCATCGCTTCAGCGCCAGGCCCTGCTCAACATGGAGTACGGCCTGTTTGAAGTCGTGCCTGGAATTTACCAGGTGCGCGGTTTCGACCTCGCCAACATCTCATTCATCAAGGGCGATACCGGCTGGATCGTGATCGATCCCCTGACGGTCAAGGAGACTTCGCGCGCCGCGCTGAAATTCATCAATGAGAAGCTTGGCGAACGTCCCGTGGTGGCGGTGATCATTTCCCATTCCCACGGCGACCATTTCGGCGGCATTCGTGGCGTCGTGGACGACGCAGCGCTCGCCGCCGGCAAGGTGCAAATTATCGCCCCCAAGGGATTCCTGAATGAGGCAATCGCGGAAAACCTGTACGCCGGCAATGCCATGACGCGCCGCAAGACCTACACCTACGGCGATCTCCTGCCCCCGAGCCCGTTCGGCCACGTCGATGCCTCTATTGGCAAGGCGGTCGCCAGCGGCGATGTTGGCATCCTGCCTCCGACGATTACTATCGATCAGCCGATTCAAGAACTCACCATCGATGGCGTGCGGATGGTGTTCCAAAACACACCCGGCACCGAAGCGCCGGCGGAAATGAACACCTGGTTTCCGGACTTCAAGGCGTTCTGGGCGGCCGAAAACATCGTCGGTAGCCTCCACAACATACTTACATTGCGAGGCGCCCCGGTGCGCGACGCACTCGCTTGGTCGCAATACATCAACGTCGCGCTCTATCAGTTCGGTGGCCAGGCGGACGTGATGTTTGCCTCTCACAGCTGGCCGCGTTGGGGCAAAGAGCGGATCGCCGAAGTGATGCGTGGGCAGCGCGACATGTATGCTAACCTGAACAATCAGGTGCTGCACCTGGCAAATACTGGCGTCACGATCAACCAGATTCACAACGTCTACGATCCGCCAAAAAGTCTGCAGGATCAATGGTACACGCGCGGCTACCACGGCTCCTATCTGCACAACAGCCGAGCGGTCATCCAGCGATACCTCGGGTTCTGGGATTTGAACCCGGCAACATTGGTGCCTTTGTCGCCGGAAGATTCAGCACCACTCTATCTCGAAATGATGGGTGGTCCGGTCAAAGTGTTGGCAAAAGGCCGTGAACTATACGCGCAAGGCCAGTATCATCTTGCATACGAAATCCTCAACAAGCTCGTTTATGCGGAACCTGAAAACCAGGACGCGAAGGATGTTCTCGCCGACACATACGAACAAATGGGCTATCAGTTCGAGAGCCCAAGTCTTCGCAATAGCTTCCTGGCCGGCGCCAAGGAACTGCGCGACGGGGTGATAGCCGTGAAGGCAGCAAAGGCTGGGAGTCCTGACTTCGTTCGGGGCACCAGTACCGAACTGTTCCTGAACTATCTTGGAATTCAAGTTGACAGCCGCAAAGCCGAAGGCGTGAAATTCAAGATCAACCTCGCCACGCCTGACAATGACGAGAAGTTCGTCGTCGAGATGAGTAACGCCACCCTGACAACGATCGCCGGCTATCAAGCCTCTGATGCGGACCTGACTATTACCATGGACCGCCGCGATCTGGAGGATGTGATGATTGGCACAGCCACGCTTTCCGATAAGGTATCGTCAGGCAAGGCAAAGATGGACGGCAATCCGCAGGTGCTCGCACAGCTTGGCTCAACGATGGCAGCGTTCGACAATTGGTTTGAGGTCCTGCCGGGTACAAAAAAACTACCGGAAGCATCGCCGAAGTCTGAGGTGCTGCACGATGATGCGACGTACTTCGAGGGGCCATAGAGGTCCGCGGATCTGCATCAAAGCTGTGCGCGGTCGTGGTTCCGCGGAAAGCTTCGACCAGCATTGAACGACGTTCCAGAGTGCGGCCGCTGACTAACTGAACCTCTTCGGCGTCAATACGAGAGCTGCGACATTCCCTCACCTCACGTCACGGGTACGAGGCAGGTCGACTGAGGATCATCGTCAATGCCCTCGCAGCGGGACACGCTGCCTTTCGCTACGATCAGAAGATCGTCAGCCGGCAACAGAAGGCTTCCGGAAGGGGATGGGGGCCGCCGAGGTGTAGTTCCCTTTAGGCCGGTGTCGGTTTCGGTGTCGGGATCATCCTTGCGAGTTTCCGGAGGTTTTGGGTTGCGGCCATGGCCGCATTGGGGCCGCAGCAACGACTGCCTCCATGACCGGCATGAAGGCGCATAGCGGCTCGGTGAATAGGTTCAAACGGAAGCCCCTGCCCCAGTAGCAGTCGGTTTCGCTCCCACGTCATAGGTATTAAGGTGGGCTAGCTGAGAGCCGGCGCGGTCGCTGCGTCCGGACCACTTACCTCAGGAGGGCAGTATGAAATCGCCAACAGTGAGAGTCATGGCCGCGGCCGAGGAAGATCTGGCGGCCGAAACGGTCCTGCTGGCGTTTGCAGCGGATCCTATGGCGCGATGGACCTGGCCGCATGCACACCAGTACCTTGCGGCGATGCCGCGAATGATCCGGGCGTTCGGGAGCAGCGCATTCTCTAACGGAAGCGCCTTTTGCACCGACGGCTACGCCGGGACGGCGCTGTGGCTACCGCCCGGAGTGCATTCCGACGAGGAAGGACTTGGTGCGGTGCTCGAGAGCACGGTTGCGCGCGCTCTTGCCCCCGAAACCACGGCCATATTCGAGCAGATGGCCACGTACCACCCAACGGAACCACATTGGTACCTGCCCCTGATCGGCGTCGACCCGGCACATCAAGGCAAAGGTCACGGCGACGTCTTGATGGCGTACGCGCTCGCACGGTGCGATCACGATCACGCACCAGCCTATTTGGAATCCTCGAACCCGCGCAACATTCCGTTCTACCGACGCTACGGCTTCGAACCGCTCGGCGCGATCCAGGTCGGTTCGTCGCCGACGCTCGTCCCGATGCTGCGGCGGCCGCGTTGAGCTCCAGTTCGATAGAGAGTTGGGCGTACCGAAGTCCAGCGCGTGGCCCAGCGGGGAAACGAACTGGCGACAAGGTTGCTGGCGAATACATGGTCGAGTTATGGGCGACGTCCGATTTTAGAAGTCGGACGATCTAGCTTTAACGACCGCCATGAGGGCGCATGACCGCCGCTCAGCGCCGCAACCTTCATGGTCCGCTTTGCGGATGCTTTTGAAGCCTCTGGCTGGCTTTGAAGCTCCTACAACTTGCCTGAAGTCGGCAAGGAATTGTTCAAGCTTTAGGAGCATTTAGTTGAACCGGCAGGTTGTCATCCTTCTGAGCCTCACCTACCGTATTGTTCCGTAAACGATTCCGGGGACTAACATGAGCCGCAATATGCCAGGACAAGCCATCAACAAGATGGCCGCCACATCTCTGACTCTGCGAGGTCTGTTGATCGGTGCCTTGGGGGCGGCGCTGCTGGCGCTCTCCGCAGGGGCGGCATCAGCCCAATCAGCATCTTGGACCGGCGCGACAAGCAATGACTGGACGGATGGCAGCAATTGGTCGACGGGAACCGCTCCGGTCGCGGGTCAAACCATCAACATTTTCGGGACATCCCCGTCCATTCTGGGCGTTGGTAGCGCCGCGACCGCGTCGACTGGTGCTGCGTCTGTTGGCACCACCGTAGGATCAGTTGGCTATCTGATAATCCAGAACGGCAGCTCTTTGACCAGCACAGGCACCTCCCGGCTTGCGATCGCAACCGGAAGCTCCGGGACCGTCACAGTCACCGGCTCAGGATCGCAATGGACCCTACCAGTTGGAACTTTTCATGTCGGCTTTCAAGGCACTGGCACCCTCAACATTGAAAATGGCGGGCAAGTTACGACGGGTTCAAATACAGTCCTTGGCAGTAGTATTTCAGCTTCGGGTACCCTCAACATCGGCAGCGGCGGCACCTTGCAGACGCTATCCCTTCGGGGCGGCCCCGGCACCAGCCAAGCCAATTTCGACCGCGGCATTCTGCGCGCGACGGCCGCCAACGCTAGCTTCATCAACAGCTTTACCGGCACTGAACTCAACCTGCTCACCGGTGGGCTGACAATCGACACCGCAGGCTTTGCCGTAGGAACCGACGCAACGTCTGGGTTTTCAGGCGTCGGTGGCCTGACCCTCACCGGCGGCGGCGTCTTCAGCCTCCTGGCGAACAGCATCTATACCGGAGAGACCCAGATCGACTTCGGCAGCGGCCTCGCCCTTTCCGGCGCCGGCGCTATAGCCAATTCCAGCAGGGTTGTCGCAGACGGCATCTTCAACGTTTCGGCTGCCACGGCTCCGACCATCCAGAGCCTGGCCGGCAGCGGCAGCGTCCTACTCGGAGCCCAAACTCTGACGATCACCAATGCCAACGACACTTTCGCGGGCGTCATCGGCGGCACGGGCGGACTGACAGTTACTGGCGGCAATCAGACGCTGTCGGGCGTCAACACCTATACCGGCGCGACGACGGTGAGCGGTGGCAGGCTTGCCGTCAACGGCTCGATCGCCAGCCCCGTCACGACCTCGGGCGCCGGCATTCTCGGCGGCACCGGCACGATCTTCGGCGATGTGACCAATGGCGGCGTGGTGGCGCCCGGCAATTCGATCGGCACGTTGACCGTTGCGGGCAACTATACCGGGACCGGCGGGACCCTGGAGAGCGAAACGGTCCTCGGCGGCGACGCCTCACCGGCCGACCGTGTGGTGGTGACCGGCAATACAGCGGGCACGACTGATGTCGCGGTCGTCAACCTCGGCGGCGGCGGCGCGCAGACGGTCGAGGGCATCAAGATCATCGATGTCGGCGGCATATCCGCCGGCAACTTCTCGCTGCTCGGCGACTATGTGTTCGAGGGCGATCAGGCCGTGGTCGGCGGCGCATATGCCTATCGCCTCTACCAGGGCGGCGTCAGCACGCCTGCCGATGGGGACTGGTATCTGCGTTCGACCGAGCTCGATGCCGCAGGCGTCGCGATCGGGCCGATCTATGCGCCGGGCGTGCCGGTCTACGAGGCCTATGCCGGCGTGCTGCAAAGCCTCAACCAGTTCGGCACTCTACGCCAGCGCACCGGTGGGTGGATGCTCGACGGTGATCGATCCGCAGACCAGGACGGCAACACCGCCGCCAGGGGGATTCACCCGCATCGGCGGTAACCGTTCGCACTTCGAGCCGGAAAGCTCGACCACCGGCACCGACTATGAGGTCAGCAGTTGGACGCTGCAGGCGGGTGTCGACGGAATGCTGCGCGAAAGCGAGGCCGGTGCCCTGATCGGCGGGATCAATTTTCATATGAACACCGCTTCGGCCGACATCTCCTCGCGCTTCGGCAAGGGCGACATCGACACCACGGGCTATGGCTTCGACGGCACCTTGACCTGGTACGGCAAGAGCGGTTTCTACGTCGATACGCAGGCTGCCGTCACCTGGTATGACAGCGACCTCAAATCCTCGACACTTCAAACTTCGCTTGCCGACGGCAATGACGGCCTCGGTTATGGCCTCAGCATCGAAGCCGGACAAAGGATCGCTCTGACAGGCCAATGGTCGCTGACGCCGCAGGCACAGCTCGCCTATTCCTCAGTGCGCTTCGACAGTTTCACCGATGCCTATGGCGCCGATGTCTCGCTTGACGACGGTGACAGCCTGACCGGCCGCCTCGGCGTCTCGGCCGATTTTGACAGCGAGTGGAAGGATGCCTCCGGAAAGACCAGCCGCTCGACCGTCTACGGCATCGGCAATCTCTATTATGACTTCCTCGACGGCTCGGATGTCGAGGTCTCGGGGACCACCCTCGTCAGCGAAAACCAGGCCCTCTGGGGCGGTTTCGGCCTGGGCGGCTCGCTGACTTGGTCCGATGAGCGTTATGCAGCCCACGGTGAAGCCTTTGCCCGCACCAGCCTCAAAGACTTCGGCGACAGTAGCGCCATCGGCGCCAAGGTCGGATTCAGTGTGAAGTGGTAGTGGCCTCATGCGCTTCCATCAACATCGCAGCGTGTTTCGTTATCTACTTGGCGCAGTATTAGCGTCCGTGCCGCTCGCTGCCGCCCATGCAGAACCGCCAAATCATTGCAGAAACAGTTTCAAGCCTAACGAACCGATCGAGCCGCGTTTCGTAGGAATCGACTACGCGCTATTCATGCATGTGCTTGCGGAGAGATATTGCGGAGCAGAGCCGAAGCCGATGCGCCCGCGATTTTTACAATATATCGAGAAACAAGGTTGTGGTCCTGGAACAGAGATCTATTCCGATCTTGAGGCGGCGATTGCAAAGATGGAGGGAGCGAGCCTGAAGCTTCTCGCCCAGAACGGAGACCCAAGTCTAGCGATCTCCGAACCGCAGGTGCAGGAGTGGGCGTCGGCCACGACGAAAGAGCTTGGGGGATGCGACGGGTTGAAAGCCGCGCATGATGCGGAGCTTCAGCAGTAGGTCGCTTGCTTAGATGCTCTAGGCAGTCTCGAAGATTACCGCCATGACCGGTCGATGGACGAACGGGCTTTTTGCAGCGGATTGCCGTCAGGAAAGGGCGGCGGTTGAACGATTGCATTCTATCCAGACGATTTCGGCGGGCGTCGCCGAAAGAGCTGATCCCAGATGTCGTACCCCGCAGGGATAATGCCGATCAGCAGTGCAGCGGCCAAATCGAACCGTGGAACAAACGCCAGGATGACCGCGCAGAACGCGACAAGCGTCACGAATGCAAATATTGCAAAAAACCGGCTTCTGTTCATCGGTCTATCCTTTCGGAATTGGCCAGACACTGCGTCATCTCTGTACTCCATAGAGTAGATTCGGCAGCATGTAGACGATGCTCGGGAACAGATAGATGACCACCATGCAGAGAATGACGATCAACATATACGGCATCATGCCGCGGAAGATGTCTGTCAGTTTGACATGCGGAGGCGAGACGCCCTTCAAGTAGTATGCCGACATCGCCATGGGTGGTGATAGAAAGGCCGTCTGCAGGTTGATTGCCACGAGAATACCGAAGAACAGCGGATCGATCCCGAAATGCGGCAGCAGCGGAATGAAGATCGGGATGAAGATGACGATGATTTCAGTCCATTCCAGAGGCCAGCCGAGAATGAAGATGATGATCTGGGCCAGGATCAGGAACATCAGCGGCGACATGTCCAGGCCGGTCACGAAGTCACTGATGAACTGTTGGCCGCCGAGATAGGCGAATACCGATGCGAAGGTCGCCGAACCGACGAACAACCAGCAGACCATCGCGGTCGTTCGCGCCGTCAGATACACCGACTCCTTCAGTCGCTGCCAGGTCAGCGCCCGATAGGCCGCAGCAAGCGCCAGTCCCCCCAATGCGCCGATTGCGGCGGCTTCCGACGGCGTTGCAAGGCCAAAGAGAATGGCACCCAGCACCGCAAGAATCAGAAAGGCGAGCGGCGCGAAGGATGTAAGCATCATCCAGGCGAGTTGGACCGGCGTGTGCTCGCCCACATCTTCTTTCGTTGGCCGCGGCGCCAGTTGCGGCTGCAGGATTGCTCGCACCACGACATAGATGAGATAAAACCCCGCCAGGGCGAGGCCGGGCAGGAGCGCCGCCGCATACATTCGGACAACCGAGATCCCGGAGGTGGCCGCATAGACGATCAGCAGGATGGAAGGCGGGATCAGGATCCCGAGCGTGCCGCCCGCGCAGATCACGCCCGTCGCGTAGCGCACGTCATACTTTGCCTTCAGCATCGCTGGTAGGGCGAGCAGTCCCATCAACGTCACCACGGCCCCGACGATGCCGGTTGCCGTGGCAAAGAGTGTGCAGGTGGCCAGGGCGGCGACCGCCATCGAGCCGGGCACCCGGCGCGTGACGCTGAATAGCGTCGAGAACAGCCGATCGACGATGTTGGCTCGCTCGACGATGTAGCCCATGAACAGGAACAGCGGGATAGCCGTCAGCACGTCGTTCTGGATGACCGAGTAGGTCTGGTTGACAAACAGATCGAAGATCCGGTTGTTGAAGAAACCGCCGATCCAGGTCTGCGCCAGTGTAAAGGCATCGCCGCCGGATTCGAGCGCGCGGTCATAGCCGCGCCACATGCGGCCGGCATCGTAATAGGCATAGTATCCGAAGCCGACACCCAGAGCCATCAAGGTGAACGCCACCGGGAAGCCGAGGAAGATGGTGAGGATCAGGATGAGGAGCATCCCGACGGCGATATGTGCATCCGTCATTGAGCGTCCCGATCCCGTGGTTCACGTCCAGCGTCAAGTTCCCGCGACGGAAGGAAACCCTCGTCCTCGGACTTGAGCACGTCCAGGCTTTTTGTTTCCAGTAGTACCTTTTCCAGTTCTTCGACATCTTCGGCCTGCTTCGGCCATTCGCCCGTCCTTATGCACAGAATGCAGCGGAAGACCTGCGCCACGCCCTGCAGGAACAGGAGAATGCCGGCGGCGACGATCACTGCCTTGAACTGGAAGATCGGCACACCGGCGGGACTGTTGGAACTGACCTCCAGATAGCCCCAACTGCGTGCGGCATATTTCCAGCCCGAGATCACAAGCGCGGTAATACCGGGAAAGAAAAAGATGAAGTACAACACCAGTTCCAGCCTGGCCTGGGTGCGCGGTTTCCAGAGCCGGTAGATGAAGTCGCCGCGCACATGGCCATCACGCGAGAGGGTGTACGCTCCCGCCATCATGAAGATCGTTCCATAGAGCATGTAGCTCAGATCGAAGGCCCAGGGGGTCGGCGCGCGAAAGAGGTAGCGTGCAACAACCTCATAGCCGACGCCGAAGGCCATGATGAGTATCCCCCACGCGAACACCTTGCCGAACCACGCCGACAATTCGTCGGCGAATGCAATGTAACGGAGCATGCAAGCGCCTCCCTAACCTCGATGAGGGACGAGGCCCGGAAATACCGGGCCTTCACCATCTATTTTCCGAGGTTCAATTTTCCGGGGAAATAGTGCTCATAGGCGAGTGCGAGATCGGCGGAGTTCATCAATTCGTAGTACACGACCCTCTCCACCCACTGCCGCTGACTGTCGAGCACCTTCTTCATGAACGCATCCGCTTCAAGCGTGGGAATGATCGCATCCCAGGCCTTCAGTTGCGCATCCAGAATTTCCTTTGGAGTGCGGTGCACGGTCACGCCATGTTCGGCCTGGAGTTTTTGAAGGTCGCTTGAATAGTTGTCCATCGCGGACGCTGTTATCGCCGTGCTTGCTGCCTCCACGCCATATTCCAGGATCGCCTGCAGATCTTCGGGAAGGTCGTCAAACACATCCTTGTTGAAGAGGAACTCGAAAGATTCGCTCGCTTGATGGTAGGACGACAGCATGTAGTTCTTGGCGACATCCTGCGAACCAAACCGTAGGTCGGAGGAGGGATTGTTGAACTCGAAGGCGTCGATCACACCTCGCTCCATTGCCGGCACGATCTCGCCGCCCGGAAGTTGAGCGACGCTCATGCCCATATTCTGCATAAGATCGGCGGCGAGCCCGACCGTGCGATATTTGAGGCCGTTGACGTCGTTCACGGTCGCGACCGGGTTCTTGAACCAGCCGAACGGCTGCGCGGGCATCGGGAAGCCATAGAAGCCGTAAAGGTTCAGCCCCATGATGTCCTGGGTGAGTTCTCGGTAGAGATCCTTGCCGCCACCTTGATGGAACCATCCGAGCATGGTGGTTGCGCTGCCGCCAAATACCGGCCCGGTACCGAAGAGGGAAGCTGCCTTGTGCTTTCCGTACCAATAGACGGGAACGGTGTGGGCTGCGTCGATCACGCCATCGTTGACGCCGTCGAGCACCTGAAACGCGCCGACGACCGTACCGGCAGGCATTAGTTCGAACTTCAGGCGTCCGCCGGACATTCGTTCGACCCGTTCGACGTACAGGCGGGCAAAATCCATCCAGATGTCCGACGCGGGCCAGGATGTTTGCATTTTAATGACGGTGGGTGCCTGGGCCAGCACGGCCGGGGCGGCAAGAGCCCCAACTGCGGTTACTCCAACGAGCGTAGAGGCTCCCAGCAACTCTCGACGCGATACTGCCTTTTTGGTCATTGTTCTTCCTCCCTGGATTGTAGTCGAATTCTCCCTGCGTTTCCTGATAGTCTGCTAAGTTGAACAAGAGGCCTCCCAACCTCTTCGCGATCAGTATCAACAACTGATTGTTCTCATTTGTCAATTATGCACACTTTTTGCAATTCTGACAGACGTTCAATTGTTGTTGATCACAGCTTGGGGCTGTGGTCCAACGTCCAAGGCACAGTACCGCTACTCCGCGTTGTCCGGACTGCCTCAGCTTAGAAAGAGAGAGCTGCTTTCGCCCGGCCGCTTTCGGGGAGCGGCAACAATTGCCTCTATGAGCGAGAAGAGGCGCAAAACAGTCGCTAGACAAGTCACCTGACCGCCTACATCCCCCGCCAGACAATGCCCGGCTGCTCCACTCTGATATCTCAGATCAGTCAGGAAGGCCCGCCTTGGCCAAGCCCTCTCGTAATCTTTCTGCGTCTTTCGGGTTTCGAAAAGGCAGCCGAGCCTCATGCCCATCGAATGAGTATTTCGGGTGAAGGCGCAAAGCGGAAATACTTCCGTACCGTTGCCGCCAGTACACCTTCGACCGGGGCCAACTGGTCATCGGGCTCATCCGCGTCTCAACTGGATGCCACCTTCGACGATCGCTGCAGCGTGCCCGCTACCTGTGCACGGTTTTGATTGCCCCATTCGCAGAGCGGAACCAGCGCCTGAACGAGCGTTTCACCGAACGGTGTCAGCGCATAGTCGACCACCGGAGGCACCTGTTGGTGATCGTGGCGTACAAGAACGTTCATTGCGACCAACTCCCGAAGCTGCTGGATCAGCACCTTTTTCGCTGATGCCTCCGACGCGCCTTCTGATCTCGGAAAATCGCGTGGGGCCATCCCGGAGATGGTAAAGCACCAAAGGCTTCCACTTGCCGCCGATGACCGACAGCGAAACGTCCAGGCCACATTGAGTCTTCAGTCCGTCCATTAAAAAGCCCGCACTTACCTTTTGGTATGTTCTACCCATAGAGCAAGTGGGCGTCTACATGTCTTCTGTCCTTCGGCCGGCAGAGGTCGGGATAGCCGGAATTCGGACGAGGAGCTGTTAATGAGAGACGATATCCATACGATCAAAGAGCTATACGCCGCAGCAGAGGGAGATGGACTGGATGTCGGCAAATTCGTCTCCTTCTTCTCTGAAGATGCTTATGTGCGGGATATCCCGACCGACATGGAGTTCCGCGGCAAGGATATCGCCATGGTCGCGGGCGGCATGGCTCAGGCCTTTCCAGATATTCACCGAGAACTCTTCAACATCTACGCGATGGAAGATGTCATCGTGGTCGAGCTTGCCATTCGCGGCACCCACAAAGGAGCATTGGTGACGTCAGCGGGCACAGTCCCTCCGACCGGCAGGACCATCGATGTTCCTTGCTGCGATGTCTTTCACATGCGAGATGGAAAGGTCGTCTCCTTTCATTGCTACAACGCGGCGTCCATTCTCCAGCGCCAGTTGGGTCTTGCCGGTAACGCAACGGCTGCTTGATAAGCCGCAGATTCCTTAGCAGGTGACGCGGCCGGCTGCTTCAACCTCATCCAGCCGGGCCGCTTTTGGCCCAGGCCAGCCCGCTCGTGTCATGAACTCTAAACAGATTGCCCGGTGCCAATGTCTGCGATGCGAAAGACCAGATTGACAAGCCTGCCAGCCCCATATCTGAAGCGCCTTTGGGTGCGGGAGGATGCGGCCCTGAGCGAGCAGTATCCGTTCAATCTGCCTTGGCTGGATAAGGATTTCGCCCTCGATTTCGCCACGCCGGTGACGATTATAGTGGGTGAGAACGGCACCGGGAAATCCACGTTGATCGAGGCTGTGGCAGCCTTGTGCGGGTTTGACGAGGCCGGGGGCGGCAAGGGCTACATACCAGTCGACCATTCCCGGTGGACCGCAGCGGCGCCCTTCTCGCCAGCGCGTTGCGAGCAGCCTGGTTGCCCAAGGTGACCGCAGGCTGGTTTTTTCGCGCCGAATCCTTCTTCTCTGTCGCACGCTTTCTCGATGAAGCCGCTCGAGACGCCAATGCTGCACCGCCGGACTTCTTGTCATGGAGCCACGGTGAAGGCTTCGTGCGTTTTTTCGAGGAACGCATGTCCAAACAGGGAATATACCTACTGGACGAACCGGAGAGCGCGCTTTCCCCGAAGCGCCAACTGGAACTACTCCGCCCCCTTCATGCCATTCAGAGATCGGCAAATGCTCAGATCATCATGGCCACGCATTCGCCCATCCTTATGGCTGTCCCTGGTGCTCGGCTGCTGGAGATCACCCGCGGCGGGCTTGCGGAAATTGAACTGCGCGATACGCGACATTTCAAGCTCTACAGAGACTTCACCCTCAATCCAGATGACTTTGTGGATCGTGCCTTGCGCAACGAGATGTAAACGCAGGCGGAGCATTACCAGTCCGGTTCATACGTCAGAGTAGCAAGGCTCTTGCTTGCTAAGCGCCAGCGTAATTGAAATTGTGAATGACGGACTTCAGATCCATTCAAGAACGCTTAAACGATGTCGCCCATCCGACGCATAGGCGACGTGCCGCCGCCGGGGCGATGTCTGCTTCCAGGCAGGATACTTGCGTCCTCTATGACCGAAAAGGCGGCGCAATGCCGAAATGATTTCCGCAGCGGGGCCGAGAGCATGGAGCGCGCACCGAGATTGGCGCGTGCTTTCGCCGCGACGCCGCCGTCGAAGAAAAGCCTTCCTGCGAAATTGCTCGAATCAAAGCCGATTTTAGAGTAAAATTAACCAGTGCATTGAGAGGGCTGAAATGTCCTTGCGCGCCGCATGCGTCGCGCAGCGCTTACGGAAGGAAAGATGAGCCAATGAAAAGGTTAGCAATCGTTATCCTCTCGCTGGTGACGGCGCTGACGAGCGTCCCGCCGGCCATGGCGTTTCCCACCGTCGCCGTGCCGAAAATCGAAGCCACCAAGGCGCAGCCGGTCCAGTACAGAAATTATCGCGGTGGGTACCGCGGCGGCTATCGAGGCTATCGCGGGCGTGGATATCGCCATGGTGGCGACGATTGGGCCTGGGCACTCGGTGGGCTCGCGACCGGCGCGATCATCGGCGGAATGCTAGCGCAGCCGCGGTATTATGGCCCCAGCTACTACGGTGGAGGCTACTACGGTCAGGGCTACTATGACCGGGGCTACTACGGATCGCCCTATTACGGTCCGCCGCGCTACTACGGGTCGACCATTTACCGTCCGCGCTACTACGCGCCTTACCGCCCGCGCTACTACGCGCCGCGTTACCGCCAGGTCTATAATGGCGGCAACGGACATGTAAGCTGGTGCTATTCGCGCTACCGGTCCTACAGGGCTTACGACAACACGTTCCAGCCCTATTACGGTCCGCGGCGGGCGTGCGTCTCGCCCTACTAAAGCATGTCGCGCGAAACTGTGCAGCGGTTTTGCGCAACGACCTGCGCAAAACCAAAGACCTGAAGCGCGACATGCGAGCTTGAAAGATCGCGATGCGCTTTAGCGGAAACCGCCACTGGCAGCCAATCGTTCGCCGGTCAGCCAGCGGGCATCGTCGGAAGCGAGGAAGACGGCGACACCGGCGATATCGTCCGGCTGGCCGATGCGGCCGAGCGGCGTCTGGGCGACGATGGTCTGTTCGAAATCCGAGCCGATGACGCCGGCCGTATGCGCGCCCTCAGTCTCGACCATCCCCGGCAGGATAGCATTGACCCGGATCTTGCGCGGGCCGAGTTCCTTGGCAAGCACGCTGTTGATGCCCTCGACGGCCCCCTTCGTGCCGGTGTAGACGGCAGTGGCCGGTGGGGCCAGGCTGGTGACCACAGAGGAGATGTTGATGATGCTGCCGCCCTCGCCGAGATGCTTGACCGCTGCCTGCGTGGTCAGGAGAACACCGAGAACATTGACGTCGAAGATCCGGCGATATTGCTCCTCGGTCACCTCCTCAATCGACGCGAATTCATAGACTCCTGAATTGTTGACCAGCACGTCGAGCTTGCCGAACTCCCTGACCGCAGCATCGACCAATCCCTGCGCCTCAGCGGCTTTGGAAACGTCGCCCTGCACTGCGATGGCCTTGCCCCCGGCCGCGCTGATTGACGCAACCACGGCGTCGGCTCCCGCCTTGCTCGATGCGTAGTTGACCACCACTTGCGCGCCTTCCGCCGCGAGCGCCTTGGCAATCGCAGCACCGATACCCTTGGAGGCCCCCGTTACGACAGCGACTTTTCCTGTAAGCTTAGCCATTTCTCGTTCCTTCAGATCTGGACAGCCGCCGGAGTGACGGGCTTGTTCCATAGTTCCGAAATTCGGAACTGTTGATCTCGATGTCAAGGGTGGCTATATAAAATTCATGAGACCGCTCTTTCACCCAGCCCTGGAGGACATCAAGCCCGAGGCGATCCTCTATGCGCTGTCCGATCCGGAGCGCGTCGCCATTTATGCAAAGCTTGCCGGGGCCAGCGGTGGCGGGACGTGCTCTGCGCTCGCCGATCTCGGCGACCGCGTCATTCCAAAGTCGTCGCTGTCCAACCATTTCAAGGTGCTGCGCGAGTCCGGGCTAATCCGGAGCGAGCGGCAGGGTGTGGAGATGCGCAACCAAACGCGCTGCACCGAGCTGGACGAGCGCTTCCCAGGCCTGATCAGGGCCATCCTGACCGCTTACGGCCAGCTTCCCGGGCAGCCGAAGACGGACTGATCGCCCCTGGAACAGCATCGCGCCCGATGGCCGCTGCCGACGGAGGTTCGCCTGCGGTCAGGACTCGTTAATCACAGCCGGAAGAGGACGGAAGCTGGCTCTTTGGCGTGAAAGCCGGAGAACCTTTCCGCTGGGTTCATTTTTCCCCATGATAGCTGCCGAAGGATTTTACGGGTGACCAAGCCGGAAGGATCTCGGGCAGTTTTGGCGATAGAGCGCTATAGTCCTGCGCACCAAACACCACCTCTCCGTCCATGATCGTGAGCACAGAAGAGATGGATTTGATCTGATCTTCCGACACGGTGAAGTAATCCCTGTCGAGCACAACAAAGTCCGCCAGGTATCCGGGAGCGATTACACCCATTTCGGATTCTGTGTTCATGAACCACGCTGCACCATTGGTAAACAGTTTCAGCGCCTCGGCGCGGGATAGGCGATTGTCCTTAGCAAGAATTTCGGATCCGGACAC